>NZ_JACART010000004.1:0-190010 GCF_013386445.1 Pseudomonas sp. P7759 | reverse complement strand
GCAAGCCCGCTCACTACAGTAAGCCCGCTCACCCCAATACATTGAGTTGGGCAGAGCGACTTTAGCTCCCCGCAGGCGCATCCGGCACCTGTGGCAACGCTGCACCCTTGGGCCACAACATCCAGATCTGCCCCTGCTGCTTCATATTCCCAGCCAACTCACCCGCCGCATCGCCGGTGCCCCAGAACAGATCCGCGCGCACTTCACCCGTGATTGCGCCGCCGGTGTCCTGTGCGGCGACGGGCCGTGCGATCGGCGAACCATCCGGCTTGGTGGTCGACAGCCATAACAGACTGCCCAACGGAATCACCTTGCGATCCACCGCCACGCTGTAGCCAGCGGTCAATGGCACGTTCAAGGAACCGCGCGGGCCTTCATTGCTGTCGGGGCGCGCGCTGAAGAACACATAGCTGGGGTTGCTCGCCAGCAGTTCCGGTATGCGCTGCGGGTGCGCCTTGGCCCAGGCGCTGATGGCGCCCATGGTCACCTCTTCTTTCTTCAATTCGCCTTGTTCCACCAGCCAGCGGCCGATAGGACGATAGGGGTAGCCGTTCTGGTCGCCATAACCGACGCGCAGTTGGCGCCCGCCAGCCAGTTGGATGCGCCCCGAGCCCTGGATTTGCAGGAACTGCAGGTCCATCGGGTCCGTCAGCCAGGCAATCGGTTTGGCCGTGGAGCCCTGGCCGTTGATAGCGCTGGCATCGTCGTAAGGCTTGAGCACACGACCTTCCAGGCGACCGCGCAGGCGCTTGCCCTTGAGTTCGGGGTAGATACTTTCCAGGTTGACGATGATCAGGTCGTCCGGCACGCCGTATACCGGCACGTTGGCTTTGGCGGTTTTGGTCAGGCTGCCGGGGTAGACCGGTTCGTAATAGCCGGTGATCAAGCCGTTGGGCGTGTTGTCGGCAGAGCGCAGGCCGAACACATCCAGGCGCTCCTTGAGGAAGCCCCGCACCGCCGTAGCATTGGCGGGCACGGTCGCAGCGGCTGCGCACGTCGCACCCCAGATCGGGTCCGCCTTGAGGCGTTGGCAGGCGCTGCGCCATGACTCAAATCCGGCCAGCAAGTCGCTGTCGGACACCGCCGGTAACGCTTCCCACGGCGCATTGACATAAGTGGCGACGGCGTGGGGCTTGGGTGTTTCATCTTTGGCTGTTTCTTTGCCCGCATCGCAGCCAGCCAGCAGCGCGATCATCGGCAGAGCCCACGCCAGGTGGCGGCTCCAGGGTTTCAACGTGACATTCATACAAACAGTTCCTGAAGCGATTGCCCACGCCGCAGCGCTATTGGGCAACCCTTATTATTAATAGGGCTATTGGTCTTTACGGGCGGGGCGAGGATACTGGCCGCCGTTTCCCGTGACCTCGAAGCCACCATGACTTTTAAAAGACTGACCGTTGTATTGCTGGCCTGCCTGACGCTGTCCGCCTGTGGCGGCGTAGATCCCAATTCGCCGCTGGGCCAGCGCAAGGCGATCTTCAAGCAGATGCTCAAGACCGGCGAAGACCTGGGCGGCATGCTGCGCGGGCGCATCCCCTTCGACGGCGCTAAATTTGCCGAAGGCGCGGTCAAGCTGGATACGTTGTCCCATGAGCCGTGGAAGCATTTCCCGAGCGTGCGCGAGGAAGATCACACCAGCGCCAAGGACGATGTCTGGCAGAAGCAGGCGCAATTCCAGCAACTGGCCCGTGATCTTGAAGCGGCCACCGGTGAATTGGTAACCATCAGCCAAGTGCAGCCTTACAAGGCCAGCAACCTGGGGCCGGCGGTGCAGAAAGTCGAAGATGCCTGCAGCGCCTGCCATAAACAGTTTCGGGACCACTGACCGGTTTTACTGGTCGAGTTCTTCCACGGCGTCCTGCAGTTCTTTGCGGGACTCGGCGAGTTTGTCTTTGCGTTTGTTGATCTTGTCCGCATCGCCTTTTTTCATGGCCTTGTCGAGGTCGGCCTGACGGCGGCTGACTTCATGCTTGGCATCGAGCACCTTGTTTTCCCGCTCCTTCTTCAAGGACGCGTCGGTGCAGTTGGCGGTGACTTCGCTCAGGGCTTTTTCCAGACCCGCTTGTTGCGCACTGTTGCCGGCGGCCTTGGCCTGTTCGATCTGGGTGCTGATGGCTTGGCGCTTGGCGGCGCAGCCGGTGAGCTGTGGTGCTTGTTCGGCGGCCAGCAACGGTGTGGTCATGAAAGTTGCAACGGTCAGGGCAACGGGGGCTAGAAATTTCATGTGGGGCTCCAAGGTCGCAATCTGGTGGTCGGCTTGGGTTCAGAACCCGTCGATGCCGGCCACGCGTAATGTGTCTGCCAAGGCCTGTACTTGCGGGTCGCGGAAAAAAGCGCTCAATTGCGCCGCGCGGCCCGGGCCGATGCCATCGATGGCCAGCCAGGCCTGGGTGTCTCTGGCGACCAGCGTCTGCCAGTCGCCTTCCAGGTTGTTGCGTGCCGCAGGCGGTACACCCAAGGCTTTGAGCCATTGGGCAAAGGACCGTTGCCGCGCGCTGTCGAGGCTTTCGAGCACACGTGCGCGGCTGCGGTCACCGAAGCCCTCAATGTTAGCAAGCTCTGCCGCATCCAGGGTTAACCAATCGAGAAAGCCTGCGATTAGACCGGCCTGGATCAATACGTTCCAGGTTTCGCGACCTATATGGGGTAACGCAAGGCCTTGATTGCTGCTCAGCCAGGTGAGGCGCGCGAGTAACTGCTCTTCGCAGCCGGGGTCCAGTTGCCAGCAGCTCAAGGCATGGAAGTCCCGTGGGTCAGGCACTTTCAGGTCTGCCCTGTGGGTGTTTCGCAGGATGACTTCGTCCAGTCGAGGAATCACCTGGCCGGCCAGGCTGATGGATATCTGGTCGCCAGGGCGGATATCCAGCGCTTGCCAACGCTTCAGCGAACCGGTGCTCACCCGGCTGATCTGTCGGTCGTCCAGCCGCACGGGCTCCAGCTCCAGCATCGGGGTTATGCGTCCGGTGCGGCCGATCTTGAATTGCACACTGCGCACCAGTGCCAGGGCCTTGCCTGCCGGGTACTTCCAGGCCGCCGCCCAATAGGGTTCGCTGGCTTGCCAGCGTTCGGCGGGCGCGCGCTGAGCCTGGTGCACCACCACCCCGTCGCTTGCGAATGGCAGTGGGTGGTTGTACCAATAGGCGCGCCAGTGCGTGGCTTCGGCGATGTCACGGATGGGTTGGCTGAAGCGACGACTGTCGGTGAAGCCCCAGCGCGCCAGTGTGGCCAGGCGCTCGGTAAAGGAAGCTGGCCCCTTGGGCCATGCCCAGACAAACAGGCCAATGCCGCTGGCATCGGTGTCGCTCAGTTGCAGGCGGTTCATCAGGCCGGCCACTTTGCTGCGGGCATTAAGCCCGCCGTTAGCCGATTGCACATGGCCGTCGAGCCGCCAATAGAGTTCACCTTGCAGCACCAGGTCGATGGGGTCCGGCAACTGTTGGACAATGCCAGGGATCTTGCGTGCGGAGGCGGACCAGTCGTGGCCCATGAGGCCATCGCCCCGGCTGATGACTTGTCGCAGGCGACCTTTTTGATAGATCAGGGTCACCGCCACGCCATCCACCTTGGGCTGAATCCAGACATCTTCGCGTGTTCGCAGCCAGGCGCCGACGGCCTGTTCATCCTGCAGTTTCTCAAGACCTGTATGGGCAATGGGATGAGGCCGGGTGCCGCGTGAACTCGCCAGTGGCTTGTCGGGTTTCGTGGTGGCTTCGGGGAAGCATTGGCGCCAGTGGGCCAGGCGCTGGCGTGCCTGGTCATAGAGTTCATCGCTGACGGGGGATTGGTTGAGGCGATGGTAGCTGTCGTCCCAGAGGCGTATCTGTTCGGCCAGGGTGTTGACCTGTGCGCGGGCGGCGTCTGGGCATTCTTCGGCCCACCCACTAAGAGGTAAAAGGCTGAGTACAAGTGCTATCAGTAAAGGCATCATGAGCATCCTTGCCCGGAAAGGGCGCCCAGCCTAAATGATCCTCTCAGCCACAAAAAAGCCCCGACGCTGCGGGGCTTTTTACGGGGTGTTTCTATTTACTTGAACAGGCCGCCCAGGGCTTTCACGGCGTCGGGCTTATCGGCCTTGGCCTCCTGTGTTTGCTGCTTGGCGTCGGCTTTGGCCTGGGCTTCAGAAAGTTTGTCACAACCTTTGTTGATCTGGTCTTGCGCGGCTTTGAAGGCCTTCACTTTCAAGGTGTCTTTCTGTGCTTCGGCGGCATCGATCTTGGTTTGCAGATCTGCGGCTTGTTTCTGGCAGTCGCCGGAGTTGCCACCACCCAGTTGGGCGCTCAGGGCGCCGCTCAGTGCGCTCAGGTCGGCGGCGTTTACCGGCAGGGCGAACAGGCTGAGCAGCAGGGCGGAAGGGGCGAGCGTGGAAATGCGCATGAAAAACCTCAATGTTCGATTGCCTGCGCGCTGATGAATCCCGGGCTGGCGCAGGGCAATATCCAAATAAGGTGAAGGGCCCGAGAGGGCGCGGATTCTAAGGGGCCATCATTGGGCCTGCAAGCTTTGGATCCAAAAACTGTGAAGGTCGTCGCGCCATCCGAGCGGCAATAAAAAGCCCCGCCGGATGAACCCGGCAGGGCTTTTGTGTACCGAGAGCGATTACAGGCCGGCGGCGGTCCGCAGGTCGTTGGCGCGGTCGGTTTTTTCCCAGGTAAAGGTGGTGAAGGTGTCGTCGCCGACGGTCTTCTGCGCAGGGGTACGACCGAAGTGGCCGTAGGCTGCGGTTTCCTGGTACATCGGGTGCAGCAAGTCGAGCATGGTGGTGATTGCGTACGGGCGCAGGTCGAAAATCTCACGCACCAGCTTCACGATCTTGTCATCGCTGATCTTGCCGGTGCCGAAGGTATTCAGCGAGATCGACGTAGGCTGGGCCACACCAATGGCGTAGGAAACCTGGATCTCGCAACGCTCGGCCAGGCCGGCCGCGACGATGTTCTTGGCCACGTAACGACCGGCGTAGGCCGCCGAACGGTCAACCTTGGATGGATCTTTACCGGAGAACGCGCCACCGCCGTGACGGGCCATGCCGCCGTAGCTGTCGACGATGATCTTGCGACCGGTCAGGCCACAGTCGCCCACCGGGCCGCCGATGATGAACTGGCCAGTCGGGTTGATGTGAAACTGAGTGTCTTTGCTCAGCAGTTCGGCCGGCAGCACGTGTTTGACGATCAGCTCCATCACGCCTTCGCGCAGGTCGGCGTAGGACACGTCCGGGTTGTGCTGGGTCGACAGCACGACAGCGTCGATGCCCACAACCTTGCCGCCTTCATAACGGCAGGTCACCTGGGACTTGGCGTCCGGACGCAGCCACGGCAGCAAGCCGGATTTACGCGCTTCGGCCTGACGCTGCACCAACTGGTGCGAGAAGGTGATCGGCGCAGGCATCAGCACGTCGGTTTCGTTGCTGGCATAGCCGAACATCAGGCCCTGGTCGCCGGCGCCCTGATCTTCAGGCTTGGCACGGTCGACACCCTGGTTGATGTCCGGGGATTGCTTGCCGATGATGTTCATGACGCCGCAGGTCGCGCCGTCGAAGCCGACGTCGGAGCTGATGTAGCCGATGTCGGTGATCACGTCACGAACGATCTGCTCCAGGTCAACCCAGGCGGTGGTGGTCACTTCGCCGGCGATGATCGCTACACCGGTTTTCACCAGAGTCTCGCACGCCACACGGGCGAACTTGTCTTCAGCAATGATCGCGTCCAGCACCGCGTCGGAAATCTGGTCGGCGATTTTGTCCGGATGCCCTTCAGACACGGACTCGGAGGTGAAAAGGGAGTATTCGCTCATCTCGATGTTTTCCTGATTTTACCGATGGTGAGTGTCGCCAGCCGGCCGCTGAAAATGGCGGACCTGGATCTGGAAACCATTACGTAAACCTACATAGAGGCTTTCCCCGGGAACGAGTCCCGCAGCGGTGGCCCAACGGGCCAGATCATCCTGTTCAAAACCCAACCAGAGATCACCGCAGGCCTCCCTGGCCCAATTCTGGTTGTGGCTGCATAAATCCGTAACCAACAGGCTACCGCCGGGGTGCAGCAGCCCGGCCATTTGCTTGAGGGCGTCGGCGGGGGCGGCGAAATGGTGCAAGACCATGTTCAGCACCACGCAGTCGGCCTTTAACGTTGTGTTGTTCAGCGCGTCCGCCAACTGCAGGCTGACATTGCCCAGCGACTCGCGCTCACACAGCTGGCGGGCCAGTTCGAGCATCGCCGGGCTGTTGTCCAGCGCGGTGACTTGCTGGAAGCGCCGCGCCAGTTCCGGCAGGAAACCGCCGTCGCCTGGGCCGACTTCCAGTGCCGTGGCCTCTTCACTGAAGCTCAGCTTGTCGAGCAGCGCCAATACGCTGTCGCGGTATTGAGGGAGGCCCGCGATCAGGTCCTGCTGGGCGCGAAACTTCTCGGCAACCCGTGCGAAAAAATCCTGGCTCGCGGCAGCGCGTTGCCCATGGACCTGGCCGATACGCGACTGTACGTCGCCCGGCAGGTTCAGGTTATCCACCTCTTCGAGCAAGGCCGCGTGCAGCTTGCCGCCCAGCAGTTCGGTATGGGGCAGGGCGCGGCGGTAGAAAATTGCGTTGCCTTCACGGCGAGTCGCCACCAGGTCGGCCTGGGCCAGCACCTTCAAGTGGTGGCTCATGCCGGACTGGCCGATGGCAAATATCTGCGCCAGTTCCAGTACGCCGAAGGAATCGTTGGCCAGTGCGCGCAACACGTTCAAACGCAACGGATCGCCAGCGGCCTTGCACAAGGCTGCCAGTTCATCGCCGTCGTCGGGGCGCAGTGAGGGCATGGGTAGATTCATAAGGCCAGCAGTCTAGTGACGGGGGGAATGCATCGCAAGGGCAATATCAAAAAGTTTTGATATTGATCGATAAGTGGCGGTTATAAGCCGCCGCTATAACCTTTAGACGAATCGGTTAAAGGTTTCTGCAAGGGATTGATGCCCAAAGCACAGGAAAAACGTCCTCAAGTGACTATCTGTCATTGCCCGCAGGCGGTGGCTGAGGGAAAATGCCGGTCCTTTTTTCCGTTTCTTTTCAGCAAACCCCAGGAGATCAGCGATGCCCAGCCGTCGTGAGCGTGCCAACGCCATTCGTGCCCTCAGCATGGATGCCGTGCAAAAAGCCAACAGCGGCCATCCCGGTGCCCCGATGGGCATGGCGGATATCGCCGAGGTACTTTGGCGTGACTACCTGAAACACAACCCGAGCAACCCGTCGTTCGCCGACCGTGACCGCTTCGTGCTGTCCAACGGCCATGGCTCGATGCTGATCTACTCGCTGCTGCACCTGACCGGCTACGACGTCACCATCGATGACCTGAAAAGCTTCCGTCAACTGCACAGCCGTACCCCGGGCCACCCGGAATTCGGCTACACCCCTGGCGTGGAGACCACCACCGGTCCCCTTGGCCAAGGCCTGGCCAACGCTGTTGGCTTCGCGCTGGCTGAAAAAGTCCTGGGTGCGCAGTTCAACCGCACCGGCCACAACATCGTCGATCACCACACCTATGTGTTCCTGGGTGATGGCTGCATGATGGAAGGCATTTCCCACGAAGTCGCTTCCCTGGCCGGCACCCTGGGCCTGGGCAAGCTGATCGCCTTCTACGATGACAACGGCATCTCCATCGACGGCGAAGTCGAAGGCTGGTTCACCGATGACACCCCGAAGCGTTTCGAAGCCTACAACTGGCAGGTGATCCGCAACGTCGACGGCCACGATCCGGAAGAGATCAAGACCGCCATCGACACCGCCCGCAAGAGCGCGCAGCCGACCCTGATCTGCTGCAAGACCACCATCGGTTTCGGTTCGCCGAACAAGCAGGGCAAAGAAGACTGCCACGGCGCCCCACTGGGTGACGCGGAAATCGCCCTGACCCGTGAAGCCCTGAAGTGGAACCACGGCCCGTTCGAAATCCCGGCCGACATCTACGCCGAATGGGATGCCAAGGAAAAAGGCCTGGCGGCCGAAGCCGAGTGGGACCAGCGTTTCGCGGCCTACTCTGCCGAGTTCCCTGAGTTGGCCAACGAGCTGGTACGCCGCCTCGCCGGTGACCTGCCTGCCGACTTCTCGGAAAAAGCCTCGGCCTACATCGCCGAAGTCGCGGCCAAGGGCGAGACCATCGCCAGCCGTAAAGCCAGCCAGAACACCCTGAACGCCTTTGGCCCGCTGCTGCCTGAGATCCTCGGCGGTTCGGCCGACCTGGCCGGTTCCAACCTGACCCTGTGGAAAGGCTGCAAAGGCGTGTCGGCTGAAGACGCCAGCGGCAACTACATGTACTACGGCGTACGTGAGTTCGGCATGAGCGCCATCATGAACGGCGTGTCCCTGCACGGTGGCCTGGTGCCTTACGGCGCGACCTTCCTGATGTTCATGGAATACGCCCGCAACGCCGTGCGCATGGCCGCGCTGATGAAGAAGCGCGTGATCCACGTGTACACCCACGACTCCATTGGTTTGGGTGAAGACGGCCCAACGCACCAGCCGGTCGAGCAACTGACCAGCCTGCGTACCACGCCGAACCTGGATTGCTGGCGCCCTGCCGATGCGGTGGAATCCGCCGTGGCCTGGAAACACGCCATCGAGCGTAAGGACGGCCCTTCGGCGCTGATCTTCTCGCGTCAGAACCTGCAGCACCAAGTGCGTACCGACGCGCAGATCGCCGACATCAGCCGTGGCGGCTACGTGCTCAAGGACTGCATCGGCGAGCCGGAGCTGATCCTGATCTCCACCGGTTCCGAAGTGGGCCTGACTGTTCAGGCGTACGACAAGCTGACTGCCCAAGGCCGCAACGTACGTGTTGTGTCCATGCCGTGCACCAGCGTGTTCGAAGCCCAGGACGCCGGCTACAAGCAGTCGGTGCTGCCGTTGCAGGTCAGCGCGCGTATCGCCATCGAGGCGGCGCATGCCGACTACTGGTACAAGTATGTGGGCCTGGAAGGCCGCGTGATCGGCATGACCACCTACGGTGAGTCGGCGCCGGCGCCAGCGTTGTTCGAAGAGTTCGGTTTCACCCTGGAAAACATCCTGGGTCAGGCTGAAGAGCTGCTGGAAGACTAAGGCTGTAAATTGGGGTGGTTGTACTGACGCCTTCGCGAGCAAGCCCGCTCCCACATTAGATCGCGGTCTAAATGTGGGAGCGGGCTTGCTCGCGAAAGCGGTCTGACAGTCACCCCTTTACCCAAGGTAATCGAGAACCCCATGCCTCAACCGCGTCCCTACAAAGTTGCACTCAACGGCTACGGCCGCATTGGTCGTTGCGTCTTGCGTGCTCTGTTCGAGCGAGGGGCGGCGGCCGGGTTTGAAATTGTCGCGATCAATGATCTGGCTGACATGGCCAGCATCGAATACCTGACACGCTTTGACTCCACCCACGGCCGCTTTCCAGGCGAAGTGCGGGTCGAAGGCGATTGTCTGCACATTAATGGCAACTGCGTGCAGGTCCTGCGCAGTGCCACCCCCGAAGGCATCGACTGGAAAGCACTGGGCGTCGACCTGGTGCTGGAATGTTCCGGTGTCTATCACACCCGTGCCGATGGCCAGCGTTTCCTCGACGCCGGTGCACCGCGTGTGCTGTTTTCCCAGCCGATGGCCAGCGAAGCGGATGTCGACGCCACCATCGTCTACGGCATCAACCAGGATTGCCTGACCGGCGATGAGCTGCTGGTGTCCAACGCGTCCTGCACCACCAACTGCAGCGTGCCGCTGTTGCGCTTGCTGGATCAGGCAATCGGCTTGGACTACGTGTCGATCACCACGATTCACTCGGCAATGAACGACCAGCCGGTGATCGACGCCTATCACCACGAAGACCTGCGCCGTACGCGCTCGGCGTTCCAGTCAGTGATTCCGGTGTCCACCGGCCTGGCGCGCGGCATCGAGCGACTGCTGCCGGAACTTGCCGGGCGAATCCAGGCCAAAGCCGTACGGGTGCCGACGGTGAACGTGTCCTGTTTGGACATCACCATGCAGACCGTCAGCGACACTGATGCGACGGAGGTCAACCGGATCCTGCGCGACGCCGCCACCAGCGGTCCGCTCAAGGGCCTTTTGGCCTACACCGAATTGCCCCACGCCAGTTGTGATTTCAACCACGACCCGCATTCGGCGATTGTCGATGCCAGCCAGACCCGCGTTTCCGGCCCAAGGCTGGTAAATATCCTGGCCTGGTTCGACAACGAATGGGGTTTTGCCAACCGCATGCTGGATGTTGCGGAACATTATCTGCACATCGCCTCTAAACAACCTCAACAGTAATTCAGGAACTGCGACCCATGACCGTGTTGAAGATGACCGACCTCGATCTGCAAGGTAAGCGCGTACTGATCCGCGAAGACCTCAACGTCCCAGTCAAGGACGGTGTTGTCACCAGCGATGCGCGAATCCTGGCCTCGCTGCCGACCATCAAGCTGGCCCTGGAAAAAGGCGCGGCCGTGATGGTCTGCTCCCACCTGGGTCGTCCGACCGAAGGTGAGTTCTCCGCCGAAAACAGCCTCAAGCCTGTTGCCGATTACCTCAGCAAAGCCCTGGGCCGTGACGTGCCGCTGGTGGCTGATTACCTGGGTGGCGTTGACGTTAAAGCCGGCGACATCGTGCTGTTCGAAAACGTGCGCTTCAACAAGGGCGAGAAAAAGAACAGCGACGAACTGGCCCAGCAATATGCGGCGCTGTGCGACGTGTTCGTGATGGACGCGTTCGGCACCGCTCACCGCGCCGAAGGCTCGACCCACGGCGTGGCCAAGTTCGCCAAGGTTGCCGCTGCCGGCCCATTGCTGGCCGCTGAACTGGACGCACTGGGCAAGGCGTTGGGCGCTCCGGCCCAGCCAATGGCGGCCATCGTGGCTGGCTCCAAGGTGTCCACCAAGCTGGACGTGCTCAACAGCCTGAGCCAGATCTGCAACCAACTGATCGTTGGCGGCGGCATCGCCAACACCTTCCTGGCCGCAGCCGGTCACCCGGTGGGCAAGTCCCTGTACGAGCCGGACCTGCTGGACACCGCCCGCGCCATCGCCGCCAAGGTCAGCGTGCCATTGCCGGTCGACGTGGTGGTCGCCAAGGAATTTGCCGAAAGCGCCGAAGCCACCGTCAAGCTGATCGCTGATGTGGCCGCTGACGACATGATCCTGGATATCGGCCCGCAAACCGCAGCCAACTTCGCCGAACTGCTGAAAGCTTCGCAGACCATCCTGTGGAACGGTCCGGTCGGTGTTTTCGAATTCGACCAGTTCGGCAACGGCACTAAAGTGCTGGCCAAAGCCATCGCTGAAAGCTCGGCATTCTCGATTGCTGGCGGTGGCGACACCCTGGCGGCCATCGATAAATATGGCGTTGCTGACCAAATCTCCTACATTTCTACCGGTGGCGGCGCGTTCCTCGAATTCGTCGAAGGCAAAGTACTGCCCGCCGTAGAAGTGCTGGAAACCCGAGCCAAAGGCTGAGGCTCGTGATCCGGAAAAGGAGTGTTCCCATGATCAAGTCGTTGGCAATGGTGATCGCAGCGGGCCTGTTGGCCGGCTGCGGCAGCACGCCAAACGCAGCGCCGGACGCTGGCAAGCCTGCAGCGCAGCAAAAAAAGAGCTGCTACCAGGCGGACTGGCAAGCCGAGACCATGCCGGTGATCAACAAGCGCATCGGCAACGAACGGCTGGAGAAATACGACGCCGCGCCCAACGGTCAGGAACAGGGTTGCCCTTGACGGGTCTGATCAACTGGCGGCCATCGGTCGCCTCACGAGGATTGGCAATGAAAGGCGTTTTCGCCCTGGCAGCCCTGGCCCTGTTGGCCGGCTGCACCAGCATGAACATGTTCAGCAACAAGGCAGAAACTGCCGACAAGTGGACCACCTGGACCTGCGACAGCAAGGCTGAGGTCAACTGGCGCTTTGCCAACCCGGCTAAATCTGAAGTCGATGTGCGCCTCGGCGGCTCCGACCAGGTTTACCGCTTGAAACAGGACGTCGCCGCCTCGGGCGTGCTGTATGCCAACGACCAATTGGCGTTTCACACAAAAGGTGAGGAAGGCCTGATTTACTGGGTTGCCACCGATGATTTGATCGGGCGCGGCTGCAAAGCGCAGTAAGCCTGACAGCAATAACGATTCAGCAGGCCAGGCATGCAAACCCTGACCTGCAATAACTTGAATAGCAGCCGCCGCTACGGCAGGCTTGCACGATTAACGACCCTCGACCGGGAGAGACAACACAATGGCACTTATCAGCATGCGTCAAATGCTGGACCACGCAGCCGAGTTCGGCTACGGCGTCCCAGCCTTTAACGTCAACAACCTTGAGCAGATGCGCGCCATCATGGAAGCCGCTGACAAGACCGACTCCCCAGTGATCGTCCAGGCTTCGGCCGGTGCCCGCAAATACGCCGGTGCACCGTTCCTGCGTCACCTGATCCTCGCCGCAATCGAAGAATTCCCGCACATCCCGGTGTGCATGCACCAGGACCACGGCACCAGCCCTGACGTGTGCCAGCGCTCCATCCAACTGGGCTTCAGCTCGGTGATGATGGACGGTTCCCTCGGCGAAGACGGCAAGACCCCGACCGACTACGAGTACAACGTACGCGTCACCCAACAAACCGTGGCCATGGCCCACGCCTGCGGCGTATCGGTTGAAGGCGAACTGGGCTGCCTGGGTTCCCTGGAAACCGGCATGGCCGGCGAAGAAGACGGCATCGGCGCTGAAGGCGTGCTGGATCACAGCCAGATGCTGACCGATCCGGAAGAAGCCGCTGACTTCGTGAAAAAGACCCAAGTTGACGCCCTGGCCATCGCCATCGGCACCAGCCACGGCGCTTACAAGTTCACCAAGCCACCTACCGGCGACGTACTGGCCATCGACCGCATCAAGGAAATCCACAAACGCATCCCCAACACCCACCTGGTGATGCACGGTTCTTCCTCGGTGCCGCAAGAGTGGCTGGCGATCATCAACCAGTACGGCGGCGACATCAAAGAAACCTACGGCGTACCGGTTGAAGAAATCGTCGAAGGCATCAAGTACGGCGTGCGCAAGGTCAACATCGACACCGACCTGCGTCTGGCGTCCACCGGTGCGATGCGTCGCCTGATGGCTACCAACCCGAGCGAGTTTGACCCGCGTAAGTTCTTCGGCGCGACCGTTACCGCTATGCGTGATGTATGTATTGCTCGCTACGAAGCCTTCGGCACTGCTGGTAATGCTTCGAAGATCAAACCGATCTCGTTGGAAGCGATGTACCAGCGTTATTTGAAAGGTGAGTTGAACGCTAAGGTGAATTAAGCCTTCGGTGTCAAAAAAAGAAGCCCGCAGTGATGCGGGCTTCTTTTTTCCCGGAATTTGATCAGGCGACGTTGGGCGTATCAAAACCAAGGTGTTCGATCACGCGAAACACATCACTGACGTCCTGCACCAGAATGCGCGCCGTGTTCGTCACATTGTTCAGGTCGCGCTCGGCAAAGTCCGGCAGGCTGGTGCAGGCCATCAGGTTGAGGTGTTCGAGGGCGGCGTTGAGGCGTTCGCGCAGGCAGGCGTGGAGGTCGGGTAGTGGGGCGTCGCTGTCGATCAGTAGGACAGGGTTGTCGGTAGCGTTTTCGGTGCACGGGTAGAAACGGCGGGGCGGTAGTTGGTTCTTCACGGCAAATCCTTAACTCAAGAGAAGAATAGCCACCGTTTGCTGCGAAACAAATAGGGTGGCAGCTGTGCGCGGGTTCGCAGACCGAGGAGTTAAGACCCGGCAGACCCGAAGGTCTCCCACGCACAACCGCCATAACAAAGACGGCCGTCGGCAAGAATACCGGGGCTGCTTTAACGGTTGTGGTTTTAACTCTGAAGGGCTGCGAAACCCTATCGCCGTTCAATGCCGGCGACGGGGCGAACTATAAGCGTGGCCCTGGCTCACCGCAACGGCCCTGTAGGACGCCGTACCCCTGTGGGAGCCGGGCTTGCCCGCGATGGCGGTGGGCCAGTCACAGAATCTGTTGCCTGATACACCGCCATCGCGGGCAAGCCCGGCTCCCACAGGGATCATTGGCGTGTTCAAAAAGGTGATTGATCTCTGGCTCGTTCGGACAAGGCCTACACGATAGTGAGCGATGCTCAGTCGTGATCAATATCTAATTTCTCAAACGTCACCCGTGGCCCTTCCTTGCTGAAGAGGGTAAGGGGGCGGTGTTAAATATGTTAAATAAATCTGTCCGCTTTGTATCTTCTTTGTGTCTTATCCACTGGATTTGGGCCTACGGTGGAGCCGACTCCATAACAGCTGCGTTGCTCGTCAAGCGCTGATCCTGATCAGTACCTACTCCCCTCTCAAACTCATTGGGGAATTGAGCTTCTACGTTCTTGTAGTGGAGTGACAGCGTAACAGCAAAAAATTGTACAGATAGATTCGGCCGCCAACGAAAAGTGTATTGTTATAAGTGTTATTTCAAGAAGTAATAATAACTGTCATTTCTTACAGGTTACTTTTTTTCTAATTGGTATTGTTTGAGTTGTTCGAGCATCCTGCTAGTTCAAATTTGAGGGTTTAACTATGTCGAATGGAAAGCAAAATCCTGCTTTGCAGGGAGGCTACCTTTCAGAAAATACTGCACAGGGCGACTTTTATACTATTTTGATTACTTTTGCTGATTATGATAGCGGTCATATTGAGGGGCTGTGGGGGAAGAACCACGCGCCAGCAAATCCTTTGGGAAGTTCTGGTTATCACAGGCTTGAGGCTAGCAATGAGTCTACCCTTACCTTTGAGTTCGATGGCGATATAAGTTTTATACTTTTATCAAAAGATCAGAATTATAAGAGATTATCTGGTCAGTTTCACAGTAAGCAGAGTGGTTCAACTACTCATGTGGTTTTCAATAGGAGCTAGATTAGAGTTATGAATGTTGGTGTTGATGAACTAACTCCTGTGGCAATATTTTATAGGAGTTTGAATTTTTCTCGTTGGTTGTTGCGATTGCCTTATCCCTAGGAAGAACGAGCGGTCGCTCTATATAAGTAGCTAAGTGATATTGATTGCTTGGTTATGTGGTTTTTGAATTTAATCCAAATGAGGTGTCTGCTATGAAAGATGTTCCCAATTTGCAGGGTACTTATTTTAGTGAGCCTGTCAACGGCACTTATTATACGCTGGGAATACAGTCAGTCGATCATGATGGCGGAAAGATTGTTGGGCTCTTTGGTAAGGGGAGGTTTTTAGGGCATAGCTTATCTTCTGGCTGGTTACAATGGTACGGTGAGGCAAGCACGATTTATCTTAATATGGTTTTTGATAAATGCAATTTGAGGTCGGATGATAAGACCTTTAATCGGCTGTATGGGACTGTTTCTGATATTTATGATCAGGAAATTCATCCTATCGTTTTTAACAAGAATAAAGATGAGATTGTTGACGGATGATGTGGTTTGTATAGTGCAGTAATTCGCCCGCTCTCTAAGTTTTGTGGCGGGCGTTTACGGCTGGCGCGTCTTCAGGATGTTGAGTCGTTTTAGTTACTGCGGTTTCACGCTTTTATTCATGATCAATATCTAACTTCGCAAACGTCACCCGCGCCCCTTCCTTGCTATCCCCACTGTTGTCCTGCACATAAGCCCCCGCCTTGAAATACAGCGGCTTCGCCCCCCACGCCGCACCAATACGTTCATTCCACTCCCCATCCGCCGCATACACACTCAGCAGCCCGGCCTTATTGAGGTTGATCACATAGGTAAAGCTCTTCTCCAGCGGCACATTCGAGGCCACGATGATCACCCGCCCTTCACCATCATCCGGGCGCATGCGCACCTTGGCGACGATGTTGCCGGTCTGGGTTTTTTCCTTGAACTGATACTCCAGTTTGATCAGTGGTTTCTGGCTGTCATAGGCATGGATCTGCCCAATCACGATCTTGCCGCTGGACGGCACTTGGTTGACCTCTAACGTGGCGCGCAGGAAGTTGTCCGCATCCGGGTAGGTCCAGTTACGCAGGCGTCCATCGGCATAGGTCTCACGCAATTCACTGCGCGGGTACACGGCGTTTTCAGTGCGGGTGCCGGTCACGGGGGTCCAGAATTGCACGTTGCTGCCTTCGGCCTGGAAATACTGGTCGTTGAAGCCGCTCATCAGCCTGGGAGTTTCGATGGTCGCGGGCGGGGAGCCGACAGGGATGCTGAGGTTCCAAGTAGATAGGTCAATCATGGCGTAGGCCTTTTTACAGAGGGGTGTAGGCTAAGGCCCTTGGGCCAGACAGGTTCTTTATAGGTGGTGTTAACCGTCTTGTTAAACGTTTGCTGGCAATTTATTGGCGTCAAGGAAGTGTCAAAAAGCCATGTTTCCCATGATCCGTGGGCTCCAGGCATTGACCGTTAGTCGGCTTCCTGAAAATTGGCGCAATGATGGCACCGCCATTACTTCTGATTTTTCGGAACCGGGGCTAGAGTGAGGCCTCAGAGTTTGTCCGGGTTTTCTGTCAGAATTGACCGGAATGGCTCCCAAGGAAGAGACGTAGCATGGAATGCGCTCCACATCACGGCGATGGCAGTTCGGTTCTTCTGGTGGTTGATGACTACCCGGAGAATCTGCTCAGCATGCGTGCGCTCCTGCAGCGTGAAGACTGGCAGGTCATCACGGCGGCGTCTGGCCTGGAAGCCCTGGAATTGTTGCTGCAGCATGACGTCGACCTGGTGCTGCTGGACGTGAAAATGCCCGGCATGGACGGCTTCGAAGTGGCCCGCCTGATGCGCGGCAGCCAGCGCACACGGATGACCCCGATCATCTTCCTCAGTGCCAACGCCCAATCCCCCGCCGCCGTGCTGGAAGGCTACGCCAGCGGCGCTATCGATTACCTGTTCAAACCCTTCGACCCGCATATTCTCAAGCCCAAGGTCCAGGCATTGCTGGAGCACCAGCGCAACCGCCGAGCCTTGCAGCGCTTGAGTCATGACCTGGAGTCCGCCCGTGCCTTCAACGCCTCGGTGCTGGACAATGCCGCCGAAGGCATTCTGGTGGTGGGCCAAGGCGGCGTGATCGAGTACGCCAACCCGGCGATCTCGCGTTTGCTCAATGCCACCCTGAACGAGCTGCAAGGCGAGGAATTCCTGGGTTTCCTGCAAAAACCCCATGTGCCGACATGGCTGGACTCGTTGATGTATGCCGCTTACCGCCAGGGCGAGACCTGGCGCCTGCATGATGCGATCCTGCGTACCAGCCGTGGTCAGCAGGTGCCGGTGGCGTTGTCGTGCGCGCCGTTGCCTGCGGAGCAGAAGGCGATGGTGGTGACGGTGCTGGACATGTCCGAGGTGCGTCACCTGCACCAGCAACTGGAATTCCAGGCCGTTACGGACCCCTTGACCGGGCTGCTCAACCGGCGCGGTTTCTACCAGGCAGTTGAGAACACCTTGCTGCGCAGTGAACGCACTGAGCAGTCGCTGGTGTTGCTGTACCTGGACCTGGATGGCTTCAAGCGGGTCAACGATTCCCTGGGGCATGACGCTGGCGACCGGGTACTGCGCTGGGTGTCGGAACAATTGCAGGGTTGCCTGCAGGCCGGCGACATCCTCGGACGCATGGGCGGCGACGAATTTACCGCGCTGCTGGAGCTGGAGTATCCCGAGCAGGCGGCGAAGATTGCAGAAAAACTGATCGAACGCGTATCGATCTGCCAGCAGATAGAGGGCCTGGATGTGATGCTCGGTGTCAGCATCGGCATCGCCACGTTCCCGGATTGTGGTTCGGATTTGAATGGCCTGCTACGCGCCGCAGACATTGCCATGTACGAAGCCAAGCGTGCGGGCCGTCAGCAATATCGCTATTACGACCAGGAAATGAACGGCCGCGCCCGCTCTCGGCTGATGCTGGAAGACAGTGTGCGCACGGCGATCCAGAACAAGGATTTCACCCTGGTCTATCAGCCTCAAGTTTCTCTGGAGGACGGGCGCCTGCGCGGCGTCGAAGCGCTGTTGCGCTGGCAGCACCCGAGTGTTGGCGATGTGCCGCCGGGGCTGTTTCTGCCGTTGTTGGAAGAGGCGCGGTTGATCAGCCAGCTCAGCACCTGGATTTACCAACAGGTCGCCGCGCAGCGCCAGGCGTGGCAAACCACCTTTGATGATGAACTGGTGCTGAGCGTGAGCCTGAGCAGCAACCAGTTCAATATGCCCAACCTGGCCAGCCAACTGCAGCAGGTACTGGAGCGACATGGGTTGCAGGGGCGGCAGTTGGAGGTCGAAATCAGCGAAGACTGCCTGATGAGTAACCTCGAAGAGTCGACCAAGCAGCTCAAGTTGTTGCGCCAGATCGGCGTGCGCACCGCGCTGGATGACTTTGGCTTGGGCAATTGCTCCCTGGCGCATCTGCGCGACCTGGCGTTCGATACGCTCAAGCTCGACCCGCAATTGGTCGCGCGCCTGCCGGGTTCCGCGCGGGACGCGGTGATGGCGCGCAGCATTATCGAACTGTGCGGACATTTTGAGGTTGTGGTGGTGGCGGAGGGCGTCGAAACCCAGGAGCAAGCCCAATGGCTCAAGGCCAACGGTTGCCCGTTTATCCAAGGCCCGCTGGCAGCCCAGCCGTTGATGGCCGAGGAAGTGACCGACTGGTGCCGCGCTCGCCTGGGCTGAATTCGTTACACTGGCGGCCATCCGAACCTGTTGCAGACCCCATGACCGCGCTGAAATACCTACAGGCCTATCCCGCCGCCCTCCAGGAACAAGTGCGCCAGCTGATCGCCAAGGACCAGTTGGGTGCTTACCTGGAGCAACGTTACCCCGAACGCCACGCTGTGCAGAGCGACAAGGCCCTGTACGCCTACGCCCTGGCCTTGAAGCAGGAGCACCTGCGCAATGCACCGGCCATCGACAAGGTGCTGTTCGATAACCGCCTGGACCTGACCCACCGCGCACTCGGCCTGCACACCACGATTTCGCGGGTGCAGGGCGGCAACCTTAAATCCAAGAAAGAGATTCGCATTGCCGCGCTGTTCAAGGAGGCCGCGCCGGAGTTTCTGCGCATGATCGTGGTCCACGAGCTGGCGCACTTCAAGGAATCGGACCACAACAAAGCGTTCTACAAACTCTGTGAGTACATGATGCCGGGCTACCATCAGGTGGAATTCGACCTGCGCGTCTACCTCACGTACCGCGACCTGCAGGGCAAACCCTGACCGCACAAGGCGACCGACCATGGATGTGAGCAAGACCAAGAGCAGCTTTTACCGCCGCCTGTACGTGGCCTACTTGATCGACAGCGGCCAGGCCAGCAGCGTTCCAGCATTGACCGACGCCACCGGCATGCCTCGGCGCACGGCGCAGGACACGATAGCGGCGTTGGCCGACTTGGACATTGTGTGTGAGTTCGAGCAGGAAGACGGTGCGCGTAACCATGCGGGGCACTATCGGATTCGCAGCTGGGGGGCGATCGATCGGGTTTGGATCGAGGAGAATCTGGCGGTGATCAAGCAGGTGTTGGGGTATCCCTGAGGTCCTTCGGTGGCTGGGCTGACGCTTTCGCGAGCAAGCCCGCTCCCACATTCGACCGCATTACAAAGGTAGTACCCGGTCAAATGTGCGGGCTTGCTCGCGAAGAGGCCCTCAAGCGCGCCGCATACCAATATGTGGAATGTCATCTTCCAAATATTCCTCACCCGCCACCACAAACCCGTAACGCCCGTAGTAACCCTGCAAATGCGCCTGGGCTGACAGGAAGATCGGCGTCTGTGGCCAGATATCGTCAATCCGCTTGAGGGTTTCTTCCATCATCCGATGCCCCAGCCCGGTGCCACGCGCTACCGGCGCCACAATCACGCGGCCGATTACCACGTCACCACCTTGGGTTTCTGGGTCCAGCAGGCGCAGGTAGGCAACCAACTGGTCATCCTGCCAGGCCATCAGATGGTGGGTGTCGCCCGACAGATCCTGTCCGTCGAGGTCCTGATAAACGCATTTCTGCTCGACAACAAAAACCTCGTTGCGCAGGCGCAGGATGGCGTAGAGCTGCTCCTTGCCCAGGTCATCGTGGTGCTTGCAAACCCATTCAACGGTCATGGCGTGTTCTCTTGTAGATGTCTGCTGCGGATAGTAAGCGCGGCAGCCGTTTGTGTCTAAATCGACTATTTTTGTGAGTGAAATCAAATTGCCATCATTGAGTGCGTTCGGCGCCGGTTTCTTTGTGTAATCTGAGCTACTGTTAGAACCTCAGGCCTCGCCTGAGCTAAGGCTACCGCCTGCCTGCCAAGGACTTTGAGCATGCCGCGATTCTCTCGTGCCGTTGCTTTGATTGGAGTGTTGTTGCTGGCCCAGCCGGCCTTCGCACAGCGTCTGCGTCTGGTAGCGGATGCCTGGCCGCCGTTTACTGACGCCACTTTGATCAATGGCGGGCTGGCCACCGATATTGTCAGCACCGCCCTGGCCCGCGCGGGTTATGTCAGTGATTTCGAACAGGTGCCCTGGGCCCGGGCATTAATGGGGGTGGGCGACGGGCGTTATGACGTGTTGGTGAACGCCTGGTACGACGATGCGCGCACGCAGCTGGGGCAGTTTTCCGGCGAATACCTGCTCAACCGCGTGCGTTTCATCAAGCGGCGTGACGATCCCATTGCATTCCAGAACCTTGAGCAACTGCACGACTACCCCATCGCCGTGGTGCGCGGGTATGCCTATTCGGCGGCGTTCGATGGCGATGCGCAGTTGCAGAAAGTGCCGGTGCATAACTTCGCCATGGCCGTGCGCATGCTTGCGGCGCAGCGGGTGCGGCTGACCGTGGAGGATGAATATGTGGCGCGTTATTACCTCTCCCGCGAGTCGGCGCGAGTGCGCAATGCGGTGGAGTTTTTACCCAAGCCTTTGAGTGAAAACAGCCTGCATATCTTGGTGAGCTTGAAGAACCCCGAGCATGAACAGATCGTCGCCAGCTTTGACCGGGAGATTGCCAAGATGAAGGCGGATGGGAGTTATGCGCGGTTGATGAAGCAGCACGGCATGTAGTGGGTGCCTCTTGTGGCAAGCCCGCTCACCACAGGTCAAGCCGCGCTGGTGTCTTTGATCAGGTGCGCGGCTAGTGTGCGCAACGGCCCCAACTGCCGGCAAATCAAAGCCAGTTGCGTCTGCACCAACCTTTGCCCCTCGTCGATCTCATCCGGCATCTGTTCCAGGTCGGCTGCCAACGCCTCCTCGGCATCGCTCTGAATCGCAATCGGCTGCTTGTTGGCCAACCCCGTGGCGATTTCATCAATACTCGCTGCCAACGTATTCCCCGCGCCATCGATCAGATGCTCACGCACCTCGGCCGGCAATTGGGTTTCGCGGTGTGCGCCGAGGCCTGACAAGTAGCTGAGCAACGTGTGCGACAGCACCAGGAAGCGGAAGCCCACATCCGCCTCCTTACGGAAGTGCCCCGGTTCCATCAGCATATTCGCCAGGGTGGTCGACAGCGCCGCATCGGCGTTGTGTGCATTGCGCCGGGCCAGACGGTAGGCCAGGTCGTCGCTTTTGCCGGCGGCGTACTGCTGCATGATCTGGCGCAGGTAGATGCTGTTGCAGGTCAGGGTGTTGGCCAACACCTTGTTCAAGCGGCGGCCTTGCCAGTCCGGCAGGAACAGGAACACCGCCAGGCCCGCAATCAAGCTGCCGAGCAAGGTATCGAACAGACGCGGCAGGAACAGGCCGTAGCCGTCACCCACCTGGTTGAAGCAGAACAGCACCATCAACGTGATGGCGGCGGTGGCCAGGGTGTAGCGGGTGGTGCGGTTGATAAAGAACACCAGGCCGGCGGCGATGGCGAACATCGACTGCACCAGCGGGCTCGGGAACAGGTCGAACAAGGCCCAGGCCACGGTAAGGCCGATAGCGGTGCCGATGATCCGCTGGCCGAGCTTGCGCCGGGTGGCGCCGTAGTTGGGCTGGCACACGAACAACGTGGTGAGGATGATCCAGTAGCCCTGGGACGCGTGGATCGCATGCAACATGCCGTAGCCGACCGTCAGCGCCAGGGACAGGCGCAGCGCGTGACGGAACAACAGTGATGTGGGCGTCATCTGCGTGCGCAGGCGCGTCCACATTTCCTTGAGGTTGCGCGGGGCGCGGTCCAGCAGGTTGCTGTCGGTGGCGTCCGCCAGGCTGTCGGGGTTGCTGGCGTCGCCCAGCAGGCGGTCCAGCGTCGACAGGTTGGCCGCCAGCGCGCGCAACGAGCGCAGCAGGCCGCGCCAGGCTGGGTTGCTCTGGATGCGCAGGTGTTCCAGGGAGGCGTTCAGGTCGCCCAGGGCCTCGGCAAAACTGTCGTCATAGATGAACGGCTGGCGCAGCTGGATCGACTCGGCCAGGGTCTGGCAGGCCTTGCCCTGCTGGCGCAGCAGGCGTTGGCAGCGGAACAGCACGTCACTGTGGAAGAAGGCTTCGGCCAATGCGTTGTAGGGATAGTGGGATGAGCTGGCGCGCTCATGGATGTCTTGGGCGAGGAAGTACAGCTTGAGGTAGCGGCTGACTTTCGAGCCGGGGCGGCCATTGCCCACGCGATGCAGGATGATTTCCTTCGCGGCATTCAGCGCGGCCACCACCCGCCCATTTTGCTGGGCCAGTTCCAGGCGACGCGCTTCCACATCCAGCTGGCGGATCGGTTCGAACAACGATGACTTGAGCTTGAGGTAGCGCCCCAGTTCGCGAAACAACCGCGCCAGGCTCTGTTGCACCGGCTGGTTGGAAAACAACGCCTGCCACAGTACCGACAACGCGCCGTACCAGGCGGCACCGGCCACCAGCAGCAGCGGCTCATGCCAGAAGTCCGAGACCGCGCCACCGCGCTGGTCCACGCCGATCATGGTGTACACCGACAGGATCAGCGTCGCCGATGCGATCGCGCCATAGCGCTCGCCCAAGGCGCCGAGCATGGTCAGGCAGAAGGTGGCCAGGGCCAGGGAGATCGCGAAGATCCACGGATAAGGGAACAGCAGCTCCACCGACAGCGCGGCGATACTGAAACACACCAGCGTCACCGCCAGGGCGTTTAGACGGCCTTGCCAACTGTCATCGGTCTCGGCCAGGGCGCTGGCGATAATCCCCAGGAACAACGGGATCAGCAGCGTCATTTCATCCTGATACCAGCACAGCGCCATGCTGCCGGTGAGGGCGATGAACACCCGGATGCTGTAACTGAATTTATCCAGCGCCCACAGGCGCCGCATGGACTGCTTGAACGAGGTCGATGACATGAAGTCTGGAGTCTTCCGGGACGATGCCGCTAAATTGAGCTATCAAGGACGCCACGGCAAGCGTGGCGATCACATCCAACAGCAAAATTTAATCCACTGCGCCGATCAGGCGTACTGCGCCGCCGCGTAACCCGAAGCCCAGGCCCACTGGAAGTTGAAGCCGCCCAGGTGGCCGGTCACATCCAGCACTTCACCGATAAAGTACAGTCCGGGGCTTTTCAGGGATTCCATGGTCTTGGACGACACTTCCCGTGTGTCCACACCACCCAGTGTGACTTCCGCCGTGCGATAACCCTCAGTACCCGCGGGCACCAATTGCCAGCTGCCGAGTTTTTGCGCGATGTCCGCAATTTCGGCGTGGGTGTACTGCTTCATCGGCTTGGACGCAAACCAGGTGTCCGCCAGCAGGTTGGCCATCTTCTTGGTGAAGATCTCGCCCAGCAGGGTTTTCAGCTCGCTGTTGGGGCGTTCGGCCTGTTGCGCTTGCAGCCACTCGTGGGCGTCGTGGTCGGGCAGCAGGTTGATTTCCACCGTGTCGCCGGATTCCCAGTACGAAGAAATCTGCAGGATCGCCGGCCCACTCAGGCCGCGATGAGTGAACAGGATGTTCTCGCGAAAGCTCTGGCCGTTGCAGCTCACCAGGCAATCCACCGAGGTGCCAGACAGCTCGCCACACAAGTCTTTGAGCTGATCGGTGATGGTGAACGGTACCAGCCCGGCGCGAGTCGGCAGCAGTTCGTGGCCAAATTGCTTGGCCACCTGATAACCAAAGCCGGTGGCGCCCAACGTTGGAATCGACAGGCCACCGGTGGCGATCACCAGGGATTCGCAGCGCAGCTCGCCCAAGGTGGTCTGCAACTGGTAGCCGCTGTCGAGCTTGGCGATTTCCTGGATCGAGGTGTCCAGGTGCAGGCTCACGCCGACCTGGATGCACTCGTCCAAGAGCATGCCGAGGATGTCGCTGGACTTGTTGTCGCAGAACAGCTGGCCGAGCTTCTTCTCGTGATATGGCACGCCGTGCTTGGCCACCAGCCCGATGAAATCCCACTGGGTATAACGCGCCAGGGCGGATTTGCAGAAGTGCGCATTGTGCGAGAGGAAGTTGGCAGGCTCGGTGTACATATTGGTGAAATTGCAGCGGCCACCGCCGGACATGAGGATCTTCTTGCCGGCCTTGTTCGCATGGTCGATCAACATCACTTTGCGCCCACGCCCGGCGGCGGTCAGTGCGCACATCAAGCCTGCGGCGCCGGCGCCAATGATCACAACTTCGGTCGAGCGCAAAACGGTGTCCTCACAAAACTTGATCTGAAATGCAATTGAATGTGAGAGGGGCTGTTGTGGTGAGCGGGCTTGCCCCGCGCTGGAGTGCGTAGCGCTCCCAATAATTTGGGGCTGCTTCGCAACCCAGCGCGGGGCAAGCCCGCTCACCACAACAAGCCCGCTCCCACATTTTGATCTGTGTATGGCTTGAGTGCTTTACAGGATCCGCACGCGCAACGAACGGCCTTTGATCTTGCCGTCGTTCAAACGCTGCAACGCCTGCTTGGCGATGCCACGTTCCACGGCCACGAAGGCCTGGAAGTCAAAAATCGCGATCTTGCCCACCTGGGCACCCGGAATACCGGCTTCACCGGTCAGTGCGCCAAGGATATCGCCTGGGCGAACTTTGTCCTTGCGGCCGGCAGCGATGCACAGGGTGCTCATCTGTGGCAGCAACGGGCCACCGCTTTGCGGCTTGAGGTTGTCCAGTTGGTCCCAGTTCAGCGGCGACTTCTGCAGTTGCTCGATGGCCTGGGCGCGGTGCGCTTCGGACGGGGCGACCAGGCTGATCGCAATGCCGGTCTCGCCGGCACGGCCGGTACGGCCGACGCGGTGGATGTGGATTTCCGAGTCGCGGGCCAGTTCGACGTTGATCACCATGTCCAGCGAATCAATGTCCAAACCACGGGCAGCCACGTCGGTGGCAACCAGCACTGAGGTGCTGCGGTTGGCGAACATGGCCAGCACCTGGTCGCGGTCGCGCTGTTCCAGGTCGCCGTGCAGGCCGACGGCGGAAATGCCCTTGGCCGTCAGGTGATCCACGGTTTCCTGCACTTGCTGCTTGGTGAAGCAGAACGCTACGCAAGACGCTGGGCGGAAGTGCGCCAATACCTTGGTGACCGCGTCCATGCGCTCTTCCGGCGAGATCTCGTAGAAACGCTGCTCGATCTGGTCATCGGAGTGGAAGGCTTCGGCCTTCACTTGCTGCGGCGCGCGCATGAACTTGGAGGCCAACTGCTTGATGCTCACCGGGTAGGTGGCCGAGAACAGCAGGGTCTGGCGGCGTGGCGGGGTCTTGCTGATGATGTCTTCGATGGCGTCGTAGAAGCCCATGTCGAGCATGCGGTCAGCTTCATCGAGGATCAGCGTGTTCAGTCCGTCGAGGACCAGCGAACCTTTGCGCAGGTGCTGCTGGATACGGCCCGGCGTGCCGACGATGACGTGGGCGCCGTGTTCCAGGGAGGCGATCTGCGGGCCGAGGGACACGCCGCCGCACAGGGTCAGCACCTTGATGTTGTCTTCGGCACGCGCCAGGCGGCGGATTTCCTTGGCGACCTGGTCGGCCAGCTCGCGGGTCGGGCACATCACCAGGGCCTGGCAGCCGAAGTAGCGCGGGTTGATCGGGTTCAACAGGCCGATGCCGAAGGCGGCGGTCTTGCCGCTGCCGGTCTTGGCCTGGGCAATCAGGTCCAGCCCCTTGAGGATCACCGGCAAGCTTTGCGCCTGGATCTGCGTCATCTCGACATAACCCAGCGAGTCGAGGTTAGCCAGCATGGCGGCGGACAGGGGCAAAGTATTAAAAGCGGTGGCGATGGTAGTCACGGGACTGGCTCTGCAAAACAAAATGTCGCGCAGTGTACCAGTCTCGTGGGAATTTCCCCGCAAGTTCTAGACGAGAAGCCTGTTAATGCTCGATATGCTGCTCGGGGCTGACGGCACGCTTGCCGTCTTTTGGCGACAGTTGCAGGAAGATCGCCGCCGCCAGCATCGCCATGATGCCCACCGTGAGGAAGGTCAGCTGGAATGCGCCAAGTACCGTGCTGACGCCGTCGTTGCCGGTTTCGGCGGTAAACCCGCCGAGCAGCGCGCCGGCACACGCGACCCCGAGGCTCAACGACAATTGCGCCACCACCGACAGCAAACTGTTGCCGCTGCTGGCCTGGGCGTCGTCGAGGTCGATCAGGGTGACGGTGTTCATCGCGGTAAATTGCAGCGAGTTGATCGCCCCCAGCACCGCCAGCATTCCCAGCAGCAGCGGGTAGGGCGTGTGTTCCGTGACCAGGCCCATGCTCGCCAGCATGATGCCCAGGGCCAGGGTGTTGCCGGTGAGCACGATGCGGTAGCCCAGGCGTTCGATCAGCGGGCGCGCCACGGACTTGGCAAACATCGCCGCCGCCGCCAGGGGCAACATGCTCATGCCGGCTTCTGACGGTGAGTACCCCAGCGCCACCTGTAACAGCAACGGCACCAGGAACGGCAGGGCGCCGCTGCCCAGCCGCGCGAACAGGTTGCCGAGGATGCCCACGGCAAAGGTGCGGGTCTTGAACAGCACCGGTGAGAACAGCGGATTATCGATATGCCCGGCCCGCAGCCAATACGCCGCCAGGCACGCGAGGCCGCCGAACAGCAGCAACATCACCCGCAAGTGCGGCAAGTGCAGTTCGCCCAGGCCTTCCATGGCGATGGTGATCAACACCATCGCGGCGCCAAACAGCAGGAAGCCGATCCCATCGAAGCGCGTGCGCTCGCTGCCGCGCAGGTCGGGGATGAATTTCCACACGGCGTAGCAGCCAATCATGCCCACCGGCAGATTGATCAGGAAGATCCAGTGCCAGGTCAGGTATTGCACCATCCAGCCGCCCATGGTCGGGCCGAGCAATGGGCCGAGCAAACCGGGAATGGTGATGAAACCCATGATGCGCACCAGTTCGGAGCGCGGGTAGGCGCGCAGCACCACCAGTCGCCCGACGGGCAGCATCAATGCACCGCCCAGGCCTTGGATCACCCGTGCGCCCACCAGCATGGTCAAGCTGCTGGACAGGGCGCACAGCAGCGAGCCAATGCTGAACAGCATGATTGCGCCAAAGAAGATTTTCTTGGTGCCGAAGCGGTCGGCGATCCAGCCCGACGCCGGGATCAGCAAGGCGACGGTGAGCATGTAGGCGATCACCACCCCTTGCATGCGCAGCGGGTTTTCCGCGAGGTCCCGGGCCATGGCAGGCAATGCGGTGTTGAGGATCGTCCCGTCGAGCGACTGCATGAAGAAGGCAATCGCGACCACCCAGGGGAGCCAGCGGGCGGTCTTGGCATCGAGCGGGACGCGGTTCGGCATGGAAACCCTTTTGGTTAGCAGGCTATGTGTTGGCGATTATGCGCCATTCGTCGCGCCTTTTCCCACCAGGAAATCCAGCAGTTCACGGTGCACCGCCACCGCGGCTTCGTTGGATTCAAGGTCGAGCAAGTGGCCAGTATGTTCGGCGACGGCAAAGCTGCTACGCCCCACGTATTGCTTGAACAGCTGGGCCTCGGCGGCGGGGGTGTATTCGTCCAAGGCGCCGTTGAGGAAGTGCACCGGTGTTTCAATCTGCTTGAGTGCCGGCAGGTAGTTGCCGTCACCCAAGGCCAGCACTTGGTGGATATGAAACCGCGCCTGGCGGTATTCGGTGGTGGCCATGGTCGACAGGTGACGGTGGTTGTTGCGCTTGAGCCGGGGCGACAAATATTGGCCCACGGTTTCATTGAGCAAGTGGCCGACGGCGGACTTGTCATCGGCCTCGATCAATACACGTACACGTTCCACATAGTCGAGCATGGCCTGGTTGAGGTTGGGCGCCAGGGCCATCACCACCGAGCTTTCGATGGAGGGTGGGTTGTGCGCCAGGGTCAGCAACGTGGAGATGCCGCCCCAGGAGGCCGACACCAGATGGTTGACCTGGAAGCGCTCGACCAGGGCGCGCAGCATCTGCACTTCGTCGTCCTTGGTCACCAGGTCCAGCTCAGTGTTGTGTTCGCGGGAGTAGCCGGAGAACGGCAGATCGAACAACAACACATTGAAATGCTCGGCCAGGCATTTGCTGGTGCGGGCGAAGGAGCGCGTGGTGGACAGCGCGCCATTGACCATCAAGACGGTCTTCTTTCCAGAATCGTTTCCTAGCTGCTCAACATGAACGTTGTAGTGCTTGAACAGCTTCTCAATGACAAAACTTCCATGGTTCATGTCAACGCTCCAGCTTGCCCTTCCCGGGCAAGGTCGTGCTCTCGTGGGTGGGGGTGGCGGGATGCCATTAACCCTTATAACGAGGATTCTGGAGGAAAGGAAGGTGTCCTACGGTGGAGGAGAAACGCCTGTAGGAATGCCTCTGCCTACAGGCGTAAGACGCTTACAGAGTAAGCGTCAGGCGTTTTACCAACGCTCCTGGCAGCAGATTGGAGGCGGTATTGCGCTGACTGTAAGTGCTGGCAGAAAGCAGCAACTCCCGATCAGCGGTCAGGGCTTCGAGCTGCGAACCGAGCAGGCTGTAGACACTGTCATCAAAGCGCATGGTGCTGACCGGTGCCTTGATCTCGCCGTCTTCCACCCAGAAGGTGGCGAAGCGCGTCATGCCCGTCAGGCGCGCCGCCGGCAGGTCCGAATAGTTCAGGTACCACAGGTTGCTGATATACAACCCGGTGCCCAGCTGCTTGAGGATATCAGCCTGGGCCAGGCTGCCGGCGGCCATCTGCAAGGCGCTGGGCGATTCATCGCTGCTTGCGCCATTGGTGCTTAAGCCATATTCGGCGGCGCTGCGCGAGTTGATCAATTGGCCCTCGGCGCTTCCCGCCTTGATCAGCGTGACGTCGCCGCGCGGGTAACCTTCGGTGGAAAACGCCTGGCTCAGGGAACCGCTGATTTGTTCGGTCAATGTCACCAGCGGGCTCAGGGACTGTTCGCCGGCGTACAGCTTTTGCAGCGAACTGCCCTTGCTGGCGATGGCCTGGGCTGAAAAACCACCCCAAGTGATGATGCTGATGATCTCTTCAATCGCCGCCGGGGCGAGGTAAGCGCGGTATTGCCCAGGCGCCAGTGTGTGCAGTGGCCGGCCGAGGAACTCCAGCTGTTCGCGGGCCTGCTGGAAGCGCGCGGCAAACTCGGCGCTGTCCCAGGTGTGCCCGGCGTAGCTGGCTTTCACCGCTTCGCCATTGGCGTGAAACAGGCTGAAATCGAAGTTGAAGCTATTGGCCTGGTGCCAGCCGAAGGCGCCCGACGAACTGGCAAAGCCCCGGCTGATGGGGCCGGCCGCATAGAAACCGACCAGGTCGACGCCGTGGGCGGCCTGGCTGATGTCTTCGAGTACCTGGGCCAGTTCCGGCAGCGGGCGGGTTTGTTCGTTGCTGTTTTGCCAGGCATTGTGGTTCAGCAGCAGGTACGGATCCTGGGGCAGCAGCGGCAGGGTTTCACGCAACTGTTGCAGGCCGTCGGCCAAACGCTGGCGGTCCAGCTCGGGCTCGCCTGCCAGGGTGATGCCCAGGTCAGCGTGGCGGCCGTCGTTGATCAGTTTCAGGTTGAGGCTGGCTTGTTGGACCTGGCCGGCCTGGCGCACCTTGGCGTGATTGAAACGCACGAATTCGGACGCTTCGTCCGCATAGCCCAGGTGGAATTGTTCGTTGTCGGTGATGGCGTGCTTGAGCCAGTCCACCAATGCCTTGAAGTTGTTCATCAGGCGTCTCCCCCAAATACGTCGACATCACTGAATACGCAGGCCGGCGACGCATGGCCGACGCGGATCACCTGGTTGGGTTCGCCTTTGCCGCAGTTCGGCGTGCCCAACACCTTGAAGGTGCTGGCGTCGCCGACTGCGCTGAGGTTGCGCCAGAAGTTGGCAGAAATGGCGCGGTAGTTGGGGTTCTTAACGACGCCTTTAAGCTCGCCGTTCTCGATCAATTGGCCCCATTCGCAGCCGAACTGGAATTTGTTGCGCGCATCGTCGATGGACCATGAACGGTTGGTCGACATCAGCACACCGTTTTCGATACCGCCGATCAGTTGCGCCAGGCTCTTGTCGCCCGCCTCAATGTTCAGGTTGGCCATGCGGTCGATGGGCGCACGGTTCCAACTGCTGGCCCGGCTGTTGGCTACGCCGCTCATACCCGAACGGAACTGCGACAGTGCACCGCCCAGCGGCTTGAGCAGCAGCCCTTCGCGGATCAGGAACTGCTTGCTGGCGGGCGTGCCGTCGTCGTCATGACTGTAGCTGGCGAGTTGCTCTGGGATGTCCGGGTCGAACGTCACGTTGAGCAACTGGGAGCCATAGTGCAGATGGCCGAAGTCGCTGGCCTTCACAAAACTGGTGCCGGCGTAATTGCGCTCGTCACCCAGGATGCGGTCCAGCTCCAGCGGGTGGCCGATGGATTCGTGGATCTGCAGGATCATCTGGTCAGGCATCAGCAACAGGTCGCGCGGGCCGTTGGGCGTGTTGGGCGCGAGCAGCAGTTGCAGGGCTTCGTCGGCAATGCGTGGCGCGGCGCCGACCAGGCCGAAGCGGCTGATCACATCAAAGCCGCCTTGCTGGCCGAAGTTGCTGCCGCCCAGGGTGCGGCTCTGGCTATCGTTGCCGTCGTAGGCGGTCACGTTGACGCCGGGGAACACGAAGCGCTGGGCCTGGCGCAGTTCGGCGCCGGCGTTGTTGAGGTAGATCTGCTCGACGTGGGTCAGGCCGAGGCTGACTTCCCAGCTCACCAGGCGCTCATCCTTCGGCACGGCGGCAGACTCATCGCCCAGCAGTTGGTAGCAGTCGCTCAAGGACGGGAAGGGCTGGTTGAGCTCAGGGGACAAATAGTCCGCCACATCACTGGAGACATGCTGGTCGCGCAGGTCGAGCAGGGCGTGGGGCTTGATCAACCGGGCTTGCTGTTCGGCCCGCTCAAGGGCGGCTTGCAGGCCGGGCAGGGAAATATCGTTGGTTGCCGCGTAGGCCTCCACACCGTTGAGACGCACGGTGAGCATGGCGCCTTCGTCGTGGTTCAGGTGCGGTGGTTCGGCGACGTTCTTGCGTACAGACAGATATTGGCCGGATTCGCGTACGTAGCGCAGCGAGAAGAATTCGGCGGTGGTGCGCAGGGCACTGAAGTGTTTTTTGAGTGTGGCGTGGTGGTCGAACATGGGGCCTTCCTTGTGGGCGGCTCGTCGCGGGCAGGCAAACAGAGTAGCTGATCAAGGAGGGGTTTTGCAGTGACTGTTCGGGCCTCTTCGCGAGCAAGCCCGCTCTCACATATTACCGAGTTCCAACATAGGAATGCGGTCAAAATGTGGGAGCGGGCTTGCTCGCGAAGGGCGCGACGCGGTGTATCAGTTACTGCGCAGTCGGACCCACTTCACGCATCGGCTTGCCACGCACCGGCGCATCGCCCGCGACGTAGTAGTCGGCGGTGCTGCGCGGCAGCGGCTGGCGGCCACGGATCTTGTCGGCGATTTTCTCGGCGATCATGATCGTCGGCGCGTTCAGGTTGCCGGTGGTGATGATCGGCATGATCGACGCATCCACAACGCGCAGACCCTGCATGCCATGCACGCGTCCTTCGCCGTCCACTACGGCCATCTCGTCGGTGCCCATCTTGCACGAGCAGGACGGGTGGAACGCAGTCTCGGCGTGCTCACGGATGAACGTGTCTAGCTGCTCATCGGTTTGCACGTCAATGCCGGGGCTGATCTCGCGGCCACGGTACTGGTCGAGTGCCGGCTGCTGCATGATTTCACGGGTCAGGCGGATGCCATCGCGAAATTCCTGCCAGTCCTGTTCGGTGGCCATGTAGTTGAAGAGGATGCTCGGGTAGTCCCGTGGGTTCTTCGACTTCAGCTGGATGCGACCACGGCTCGGCGAACGCATGGAACCCATGTGCGCCTGGAAACCGTGCTCTTTCACACCGTTGCTGCCGTTGTAGTTAATCGCCACCGGCAGGAAGTGGTACTGGATGTTCGGCCACTCGAATTCTTCACGGGTACGGATGAAACCGCCCGCTTCGAACTGGTTGCTGGCGCCGATACCGGTGCCGTTGAACAGCCATTCGGCACCAATGGCCGGCTGGTTGTACCAGAGCAGCGACGGGTACAGCGAGACCGGCTGGGTGCACGCATATTGCAGGTACAGCTCAAGGTGATCCTGCAGGTTTTCGCCGACGCCGGGCAGGTCGTGGACCACCGGGATGTCGAGGCTTTCCAGCAGTTTGGCCGGGCCCACGCCGGAGCGTTGCAGCAGTTGCGGCGACGCGATTGCACCGCTGCACACCAGCACTTCTTTACGGGCGCGGGCTTCAACGCGCTCTTCGGCGGCGCCGATCAGGTAACGCACGCCCACGGCACGCTTGCCTTCGAACAACACTTTGTCGGTCAGGGCGTGGGTGACGATGGTCAGGGTCGAACGCTTCTTGGCAGTGTCCAGGTAACCTCGCGCGGTGCTGGCGCGACGGCCTTTAGGCGTGACGGTACGGTCCATCGGGCCGAAGCCTTCCTGCTGGTAGCCGTTCAAGTCAACCGTGCGCGGGTAACCGGCCTGTACGCCAGCTTCAACCATGGCGTGGAACAGCGGGTTGTTGCCGGCTTTTGGCGTGGTCACGCTGACCGGGCCATCGCCACCGTGCCAGTCGTTCGGGCCGATGTCGCGGGTTTCGGCCTTGCGGAAATACGGCAGGCAGTCCAGGTAGGTCCAGTTTTCCAGGCCTGGCAATTTCGCCCAGTTGTCGTAGTCCATGGCGTTGCCACGGATGTAGCACATGCCGTTGATCAGCGAAGAACCACCCAGGCCCTTGCCGCGACCGCACTCCATGCGACGGCCGCCCATGTGTGGCTCTGGATCGGTCTCGTAGGCCCAGTTGTAGCGGCGGCCTTGCAGTGGGAAGGCCAGGGCGGCTGGCATTTGCGTGCGGAAGTCGAAACGGTAGTCCGGGCCACCGGCTTCCAACAGCAGGACGGTGACGCCTTCGTCTTCGGTCAGACGGGTCGCCAGGGTGTTACCGGCGGAGCCGGCACCCACAATGATGTAATCGTATTCTTGGGACATTGGATGCACCCTCTTTTGAGATAGTCAGGTCGGGCCTCATCGCGGGCAAGCCCGGCTCTCACAGGGGAACGCATTCCAACTGTGGGAGCTGGCTTGCCTGCGATAGGGCACTCACAGGCAATACAAGGCTCGGGTCTTAGAACACCGAGGCGTAGTCGCCCAGCTCAACCTGTACCGATTTGATGCGGGTGAAGTTGTTCAGCGAGCTGATGCCGTTCTCACGGCCCACACCGGATTGCTTGTAGCCACCGACCGGCATCTTCGCGTCGGACTCGCCCCAGGCGTTGATCCAGCAGATACCCGCTTCCAGCTGATGAATCACGCGGTGGGCGCGGTTCAGGTCCTTGGTCACCAGGCCTGCGGCCAGGCCGAAGTCGGTGTCGTTGGCGCGGCGGATCACTTCTTCTTCGGTCTCGTAGGTGAGGATGCTCATCACTGGGCCGAAGATTTCTTCACGCACGATGACCATGTCGTCGGTGCAGTCGGTGAACACGGTCGGGGCCACGAAGGCGCCTTTGGCGAAGTCACCGTCGGTCAGACGGTCGCCGCCGCACAGCAGACGGGCGCCTTGCTCTTTGCCCTTGGCGATGTAGCCCAGCACGCTTTCCATGTGGGCAAAGCTGACCAGCGGACCGAAGTTGGTGTTTTCGTCTTCCGGGTTACCGACGCGAATGCGCGCGACACGCTCAACGATCTTGGCTTCGAACGCGGCTTGCAGGTGCTTGGGCACGAACACGCGAGTGCCGTTGGTGCAGACCTGGCCGGAGCTGTAGAAGTTGGCCATCATCGCGGTGTCGGCGGCGCGGTCGAGGTCGGCGTCGTCGAAGATGATCAGTGGGGACTTGCCGCCCAGTTCCATGGTCACGTCTTTGAGCGAAGAGCTGGAAGCGCTGGCCATGACTTTCTTGCCGGTGTCGGTGCCGCCGGTGAACGAGACTTTCTCGATGCGCGGGTGCTCGGTCAGCCAGGTGCCGACTTCACGGCCGCTGCCAGTCAGTACGTTGAACACGCCCGCCGGAACGCCAGCTTCGGTGTAGATCTCGGCCAGTTTCAGGGTGGTCAGCGAGGTGACTTCGCTTGGCTTGAAGATCATCGCGTTACCGGCGGCCAGGGCCGGTGCGGATTTCCACAGGGCGATCTGGATCGGGTAGTTCCACGCGCCGATACCGGCGACCACGCCCAGCGGCTCGCGGCGGGTGTAGACGAACGAAGTGTCGCGCAGTGGGATCTGCTCGCCTTCGATGGCCGGCACCAGGCCTGCGTAGTATTCCAGCACGTCAGCGCCGGTAACGATGTCGACATACTTGGTTTCGGAGAAGGATTTACCGGTGTCCAGGGTTTCCAGGGCGGCCAGTTCGTCGTTGCGCTCGCGCAGGATGTCGACGGCACGACGCAGGATGCGCGAACGCTCCATGGCGGTCATGGCGGCCCAGATCTTCTGGCCTTTTTCGGCGCTGACCACGGCACGTTCAACGTCTTCTTTAGTCGCGCGTTGCACTTGGGCGAGAACTTCACCGTTAGCCGGGTTGATGGCTTCGAAGGTGGCATCGCTGCCAGCGTCGCTGTAGCCGCCGTCAATGTAGAGTTTTTGCAGGTCGAAACGGGCCATAAAGTCCTCGCAAGTGCATAAGTGGTTGGCGTTAACCGCCGAACAGTGGGCCATAAGGGTGTGGCAACACTGAGCGACAGCAGTTCAGGGGTTGAGCGGTTATGTGTGCTCTAACTCACCTGCTTGGCCAATTGGAAATCCATGTATTCGTAAGCGATCCGTTGCGCCTGCTCCGTGTCGAAAGCGTCTCCCGACAGGGCGCCGCGCAACCACAAACCGTCGATCAGGGCCGCCAGGCCTCGGGCTGCTTTGCGCGCGCGCGGCAGCGGCAGCACTCGGCGGAACTGGCAGCACAGGTTGGAATACAGACGTTGATCGTTGATCCGCTGCAACCTGTGCAATGACGGGTGATGCATGCTGGTGGCCCAGAAGGCCAGCCAGGTTTTCATTGCCGGGCCGTTGACCTGGCTGGCGTCGAAGTTGCCTTCGATGATCACCTGCAGGTGCGCCCGTGGGCTGTCATCCTTCAGGGCACGCCTGCGTTCGTGGACGTTCTCGATCAGCGCATTCATCAAGTACCGCATCGTCGCGGCGATCAGGCCGTTCTTGTCCTGAAAGTAGTGACTGATGATGCCGTTCGAAACGCCGGCCAAACGGGCGATCAGCGCAATGCTGGCATCTCCCATTCCGACCTGATCGATGGCCGTCAACGTGGCTTCGATCAACTGCTGGCGGCGTATGGGTTGCATACCGACCTTGGGCATGTAGCACCTCTCCTTAGGCCTGCCGATGGGCGATCAACGTCCGTCGGCTTGAGGGCCAGTCTATTTTGTTTTGATTGAACGTTCAATCAACAAAGAATAAGATCTGCGACAAATGGTCGCGTCCTACAGGTATTTCCTACTTGTGGGCGCGACATCTGGCACCTGGTTAAACCCCTGAAACGTCCCTGGGCACTGCGCTCATGGGGTGCAGGGATTTAAGGGGTGTCTTTATAACACCCGTCCGTCGACTGCCGAAAAATCGATGTCCCGGGATAACCGTTGCCTTGTGTTTCTCTCTCGCACTGCCCGGAGCATCTGCGCCATGAGTTCTGCCTCTCTTATAAAGACCCCGCCAGAAAAGGTGCGGGTCAACGGTTGGGTGTTCTACACCTCCACCGCGTTGATTCTGTTGTTGACTGCCATCCTGATCATCGCCCCGCAGGAGGCCGGGCGCATGCTCGGTGTCGCCCAGGCGTGGCTGTCGAAAAGCTTCGGCTGGTACTACATGGTGGTCATCGCCGCCTACCTGGTGTTTGTGGTGGGCCTGGCGTTTTCCTCCTACGGAAAATTGAAACTGGGCAGCAAGGACGACACCCCGGACTTCAGCTACGGCGCCTGGGCCGGCATGTTGTTCTCGTCGGGCATCGGCATTTCGCTGTTGTACTTTGGTGCTTCCGAGCCTTTGGACCACTACTTCAACCCGCCCGAAGGCGCTGCAGCCAGCAATGGTGCCGCACGCCAGGCGCTGCAATTGACCTTCCTGCACTGGGGCCTGCACGGCTGGGCGATCTACGCCCTGGTCGGCCTGGCCGTGGCGTACTTCGCGTACCGTCATAACCAGCCGCTGGCCCTGCGTTCGGCGCTGTACCCGCTGGTGGGCGAGCGTTGGGTGAAAGGCGCGGCCGGCCACGCGGTGGACGGTTTCGGCATGTTCGTGACCCTGTTGGGCCTGGTGACGAACCTGGGGATTGGTTCGATGCAGGTGTCGTCCGGGTTGGAAAACCTGTTCGGCATGGAGCACAGCAACACCAACCTGCTGATCGTGATCATCGTGATGAGCACCGTGGCGACCATCGCCGCCGTGTCGGGCGTGGAGAACGGCATTCGCCGCCTGTCCAACCTCAACATCGTGTTGTTCAGCGGCCTGCTGATCTTCGTGCTGTTGTTTGGCCCGACCTTGCACTTGCTCAACGGCTTGGTGCAGAACACCGGTGACTACCTCAACGGCATCATCCTGAAAACCTTCGACCTCTATGTGTACGAAGGCGAGGCCGACAAGACCGAGCGCTGGATGGGCCTGTGGACCCTTTTCTACTGGGCCTGGTGGATTTCCTGGGCGCCATTCGTGGGCATGTTCATCGCGCGTATTTCCCGTGGTCGCACGGTGCGTGAACTGGTGGCTGGCGTGCTGCTGATCCCGCTGGGCTTTACCCTGGCGTGGCTGTCGATCTTCGGGAACTCGGCCTTGGACCTGGTGCTGAACCACGGCGCGGTGGAGTTGGGCAAGACCGCACTGGAACAGCCGTCCATGGCGATCTACCAGTTGCTTGAGCATTACCCGGCGTCGAAAGTCGTCATCGGTGTATCGATCTTCGTGGGCTTCGTGCTGTTCCTGACCCCGGCGGATTCCGGCGCGGTGATGATGGCCAACCTGTCGTGCAAAGGCGGCAACGTGGATGAAGATGCGCCGCACTGGCTGCGGATCTTCTGGTCGGCGGTGATCACCCTGGTGACCATCGGCCTGCTGTTCGCCGGCAACTTCGAAGCCATGCAGACCATGGTGGTGCTGGCGGGGCTGCCGTTCTCGGTGGTGTTGATCTTCTTTATGTTCGGCTTGCACAAGGCGATGCGCCAGGACGTGGCTATCGAACAGGAGCAGGCGCAACTGGCCGAGCGTGGCCGCCGTGGTTTCAGCGAGCGTTTGACCGCGCTGGACCTGCAACCGAGCCAAGGCACCGTGCAACGCTTCATGGACAAGCACGTCACGCCGGCGTTGGAAGAAGCGGCGACGGCCTTGCGTGAACAGGGGCTGGAAGTGCAGACGCTGCTGGGTAAATCCAAGCGCTGCATCGGTGTGCGCATCGAGATGGAAGAGGGCAACCCGTTTGTCTACGAAGTGAGCCTGGATGCTTACTCGTCGGCACCGAGCGACCTGCCCGAGGAAGAGCGCACGCGTTACTACCGCGCTGAGGTCTACCTGCACAACGGACCTCAGGAATACGACCTGATGGGCTTCGCCCAGGAACAGATCACCCGGGACGTGCTCGATCAGTTTGAAAGCCATCGGCAGCTCCTTGGCCGTGTCTATAGCTGATAGTTGAAGCGAGCGGCGCCGTCACTGGTGCCGTTTTTTTATGTTGTACGTAGATCAAAATGTGGGAGCGGGCTTGCTCGCGAATGCGGTGTATCAGTGGCAGATGTGCTGTCTGACACACCGCATTCGCGAGCAAGCCCGCTCCCACATTTGCTTTGCGGTGTGGCTTACCCCAGGTTTTTGCCCAGCAGGGCGTGGTACAACTCGCTGTCTCCGAGAATCCCTACCACCTGGTTGTTGTCATGCAACACCAGCTTGTTCCCGGTGTGATAACGAATCTGCAACGCGTCGCGCATGCCGATATTCGAATCCACCAGCGTCGGCACTCGGCCCAGGCCTTCCACCGCTTGCCCCGGCGCCCAGTTCTGCAGGTTCATCACCGCGCCATTCTGGCGGGCACCCTTGATGGTATTGCCTTCGGCCAGGTCCAGCCACGAGTCGCCGCCCGGGTCCAGGCACACTGAACCGTTGACGCGCTTGCAGTTGTCCAGCGTGCGCATCAGGCTGCGGCCGCACAGTACGTTCAGCGGGTTGGTATGCGCGACGAAGGTACGCACATAGTCGTCCGCCGGGTTCAGCACGATCTCTTCCGGCACGCTGTACTGGATGATCTTGCCGTCTTTCATGATCGCGATGCGGCTGCCCAGTTTGAGCGCCTCGTCGAGGTCGTGGCTCACGAACACGATGGTCTTGCTCAGCTTGCGTTGCAGTTCCAGCAACTCATCCTGCAGGCCTTGGCGGATCAGCGGGTCGAGGGCGGAGAAGGGTTCGTCCATCAGCAGGATGTCGGCGTCCATCGCCAACGCGCGGGCCAGGCCGACGCGCTGCTGCATGCCGCCGGAGAGTTCGTCCGGCTTCTTGTTGCGCCATTGGGTCAGGCCTACCAGCTCAAGTTTTTCATCCACCAGCTTGCGTCGGTCTTTCTCCGGCCGGCCCTGCATTTCCAGGCCAAAGCTGATGTTTTCGCGCACCGTCAGCCAAGGCATCAGGGCGAACTTCTGGAACACCATGGCGATGCGTTTGGTGCGCATCATTTTCAGCTCGGCGGGTGTGCAGGAGGCGATGTCGATCTGGCGACCTTCATGCTCCACGAACAGTTGGCCACGGCTCACGGTGTTGAGGCCGTTGATGCAGCGCAACAAGCTGGATTTGCCGGAGCCCGACAGGCCCATCAGCACGCAGATCTCGCCTTTCTCGACATCCAGGCTGGCTTTTTCAACGCCGACGATCTGCCCGGTCTTTTTCAGGATTTCGTTACGGCTCATGCCTTGGTCCAGCAGCTTGAGCGCCTCGCGTGGGTCTTTGGAAAAGATCACGTCGACATTGTCGAATCGGATAATGCTCATGCATCACCCCCTACTTTAGCGTCGGGTTGTTTGCAGATGCGGTCGAGCATGATGGCCAGCAATACGATCGCCAGACCGGCTTCAAAGCCCAGGGCGATGTCGGCGGTGTTGAGTGCGTTGACCACGGGTTTGCCGAGGCCGTCGGCGCCCACCAGGGCCGCGATCACCACCATCGACAACGACAGCATGATGCATTGGGTAATGCCGGCGGCAATGCTCGGCATGGCGTGGGGCAGTTCAATGCGCGAGAGCAACTGACGGCGCGAGCAGCCAAAGGCCTTGCCGGCGTCCATCAACTCTTGCGGTACATCGCGGATACCCAGGTAGGTCAGGCGGATCGGCGCGGCAATCGCGAACACCACCGTGGAAATCAGTCCAGGCACCACACCCAGCCCGAAGAGGGTCAGGGTAGGGATGAGGTAGACGAAGGTCGGTACGGTCTGCATCAGATCGAGCACCGGCCGCATCATGGTGTAGAACAACGGTTTGTGCGCGGCAACAATGCCCAGCGGCACACCGATGACCACGCAGACCAGGGTGGCGAACAGCACTTGCGCCAGGGTCTCCATGGTTTCCTGCCAGTACCCCAGGTTGAGGATCAGCAGGAAGGAGGCGATGACAAAAACAGTCAGTCCCCATTTACGTTGGATAAAGTGAGCCAGCAGCGCAATCAGACCGATCAATGCCAGCGGATTGAACCAGGTCAGCGCGAACGTCACGCCGTGGATCATCGTTTCCAGTGTCGATGCGATTGCGTCGAAGTAGTTGGCGCCGTGTTGGGTCAACCATTCGACGAAGGCAGCGATGTACTGGCCTAGTGGGATTTTCTGTTCAGTCAGCATGGTAGTGAATGTCCACATGCGAAGAGGGAAAACATCCCGGGGCAGCGCACCGCCCCGGGGACAACATTACTTGGCGAGGTAGGCTTTAACGGCGTCGAGTCCTGGTTTGCCATCTACGGTGGTGACACCGGCGAGCCAGGTGTCGAGGACTTGCGGGTTGGCTTTCAGCCAGGCCTTGGCGGCGGCGTCAGGCTTTTGTTTGTCGTCCAGGACTTTACCCATCAGGGTGCTTTCCATGTCCAGGGTGAACACCAGGTTTTTCAGCAACTGGCCGACGTTGCTGCATTCCTGGGTATAACCCTTGCGGGTGTTGGTGTAGATGGTGGCCTGGCCGTAGTTGGGGCCGAACGAGTCGTCACCGCCGGTCAGGTACTTCATCTTGAAGCGGGTGTTCATCGGGTGCGGTTCCCAGCCGAGGAACACGATGGCCTGGTCGCGCTTGGAGGCGCGTTCGACCTGGGAGAGCATGCCGGCTTCGCTGGACTCGACGACTTTGAAGCCGGCGGTTTTCAGGCCGAAGGCGTCTTTGTCGATCAGCGTCTGGATGGTGCGGTTGCCGTCGTTGCCCGGCTCGATGCCGTAGATCTTGCCGCCCAGCTCATCCTTGAATTTGGCGATGTCGGCGAAGTCCTTGAGGCCTTTGTTGTACAGCGCTTCCGGGACGGCCAGGGTGTACTTGGCGTTTTCCAGGTTGGCGCGCACGGTTTCCACGGTGCCGGCATCACGGTACTGCTTGATGTCGTTTTCCATGGTCGGCATCCAGTTGCCGAGGAAGATGTCCATGTTCTTGCCGTCGGCCAGTGACTTGTAGGTCACGGGTACCGAAATCATCGTGGTGCGCGGCTTGTAGCCCAGGCCCTTGAGGATTTCGCTGGTGGTCGCGGTGGTGACGGTGATGTCGGTCCAGCCGACATCGGAGAAGTTGACGGTCTTGCACTGTTCCGGTTCTGCAGCGTGTGCCAGGACTGGCAGACTCAGCATGGCGGCCAACAACAACTGGGGTGAACCTTTCATCTGGGTAGACTCCTGTGTTTTTTCTGGCGGCATTCGCCGCGCTTTATAAGTGTTGCGGTTGGTGCGTGCGACAACAGCTCTGGCACGGTGCCTTGCAAACGAGTCGAGACTGATCATGTACCAGTGAAAATCTGACGCCTACAGGGGGCGTCGTATCCAGTACAGGGATGGTCGTATCCAGTGTCGGTGACGTCGCTTACAGATTTTTCCAGAGGCGAAACTGCAGTTTTCGTTCATCTGCACCGCTAAAAACGGCCAAAACAGGTGATCGTACGCAAGCGACGCTGGTGAGCATGGTTACGTCGGTGTGAGACGCCGTGGCGGTCAGCAAAAGCTTGATGATGCCGCCATCTGGGCGATTTGAGCGTAGCAGCTCCTTGGTGCCCGGTTTGCTCACCTGCGGAGTTCCACGGCAATGGCTATCAGTGTTTTCGACCTGTTCAAGATCGGCATCGGGCCTTCGAGTTCTCACACCGTCGGCCCCATGCGCGCCGCGGCGTTGTTCGTTCAAGGCTTGCGTGAACGTGAACTGTTGGAACAAGTGCGGCGCGTCGAAGTTCAGCTCTACGGCTCCTTGTCCGCCACCGGCATCGGCCACGGCAGCGACACAGCGACCATCATGGGCCTGATGGGCGAATGGCCTGACGCTATCGATCCGTCGCAGATTGGCCTGCGCATTCACACTCTGCGCGAGACCGATACATTGCTGCTGGATGGTCGTTTGCCGGTGCCCTTCGTCTGGGCACGGGACATGCGCCTGCTCGACGAAAACCTGCCGTTCCACCCCAACGCCATGACGCTGGTGGTGTACGGCGACAGCGCTGAACTGCACCGCGACACCTACTATTCGGTGGGCGGCGGCTTCGTAGTGGATGAAGCCCAGGCGCAAAGCGGCGTGGCCGATATGGACCGCACCGAGTTGCCTTACGATTTTTCCAGCGCGGTGGAGCTGTTGCAGCTGTGCAAGACCCACAACCTGCGCGTGGCCGAGTTGATGCTGGCCAATGAAAAGGTCTGGCGCTCCGAAGAAGAAATCCGCAGTGGCCTGATGAAGCTCTGGCGCGCCATGCAGGATTGCGTGGAGCAAGGCCTCAAGCACGAAGGCATCCTGCCTGGCGGTTTGAACGTGCGCCGGCGTGCGGCCAAGTTGCACCGCAGCTTGCAGGAACTGGGCAAGCCGAATGTGATCGGTTCGACCTTGAGCGCCATGGAATGGGTCAACCTGTTCGCCCTGGCGGTCAATGAAGAAAACGCCGCGGGTGGACGCATGGTCACTGCGCCTACCAACGGCGCGGCGGGGATTATCCCGGCGGTGTTGCACTACTTCATGAAGTTCAGCGAGGAAGTCACCGAAGCCAACGTCGTGGATTACCTGCTCGGTGCGGCGGCGGTGGGGATCCTGTGCAAGAAGAACGCCTCGATCTCCGGTGCCGAAGTCGGCTGCCAGGGTGAAGTGGGTTCGGCCTGCGCCATGGCCGCTGCTGGCTTGGCCGAGATCCTCGGCGCTACGCCGGAACAACTGTGCAACGCCGCCGAGATCGGCCTGGAACATAACCTCGGTCTCACCTGCGACCCGGTGGGTGGACTGGTGCAAGTGCCGTGCATCGAACGCAATGCGATTGCGGCGGTGAAGGCGATCAACGCCGCGCAGATGGCGCTGCGTGGTGATGGCCAGCACTTCATCTCCCTGGACCGGGTGATCCGCACCATGCGCGATACCGGGGCGGACATGCATGACAAGTACAAAGAGACATCGCGGGGTGGGTTGGCGGTCAGCGCCGTAGAGTGCTGATCTGATCGGCTTCTGTGGCGAGGGAGCTTGCTCCCGCTGGAGTGCGCAGCGCTCCCAAGATTTTGGGGCCGCTACGCAGCCCAGCGGGAGCAAGCTCCCTCGCCACAAAGGTTTGCATGCGCATAAAGTGAACACCCGGATCCAAAAGCGCCACCTTTTAGCGCGTCGCAAACAGATAAGTAGCTACCGAACGATTTCCCGCCCGACTCGCTGTCACCCGTGCTTGGGGTGACAGACTTCTCCCACGCCCGCAAAGCGCCTTCCCACAAGTGCTACCGTTCTGCTCACGCCCCGTGGGCAGACTCGTTCCTACAGCCGATTCCGGCTATATCCGTACTCGCGGCGCGGGCTTGTTTAGACACGTCATCAGGTCGTTTTTAGGAGTTATTGGACGGCCATTCAATTTTAGGCATGGCATTTGCTCTATCAATTCAAAGCCTCTCTCCTGCCTGGATGAAGAGCGCAATAACAAGAGCCTCGCCTGAGGCCATCACCCGCTTTGTGTGAGGAGATACCGCGATGACGTCGTTCAACTCCGGGGCCCAACCCCAGAACCGTGCGCCTCAATCCATCGGCTTTTTGCTGCTGGACAATTTCACGCTGATTTCCCTGGCCTCCGCAGTCGAACCCCTGCGCATGGCCAACCAGCTCTCCGGTCGCGAGCTGTATCGCTGGACGACCTTGAGCGTCGATGGAAACCAGGTATGGGCCAGCGACGGTCTGCAAATCACCCCCGATGCTTCCATGCACAAAGCCCCAGCCCTGGACACCGTGATCGTGTGCGGCGGCGTGGGTATCCAACGTACGGTGACCCGTGAACATGTGTCGTGGCTGCAAAGCCAGGCGCGCCAATCGCGCCGCTTGGGCGCTGTATGCACCGGCAGTTGGGCCCTGGCCTGCGCCGGTTTGCTCGATGGGTTTGATTGCAGCGTGCACTGGGAATGCCTGGCCTCGATGCAGGAAGCCTTCCCCCGCGTGGCCATGAGCACACGCCTGTTCACCCTCGACCGCAACCGCTTCACCAGCTCCGGCGGCACCGCGCCACTGGACATGATGCTGCACCTGATCAGCCGCGACCACGGCCGTGAACTGTCGGCCGCCATCTCCGAGATGTTCGTGTACGAGCGCATCCGCAACGAACAGGATCACCAGCGTGTGCCGCTCAAGCACATGCTCGGCACCAACCAGCCGAAGCTGCAGGAAATCGTCGCGCTGATGGAAGCCAACCTGGAAGAGCCGATCGACCTGGACGAACTGGCGGTGTACGTCGCCGTGTCGCGTCGCCAGCTGGAGCGGCTGTTCCAGAAATACCTGCATTGCTCGCCATCGCGCTACTACCTCAAGCTGCGCCTGATCCGCGCACGGCAGTTGCTCAAGCAAACGCCGATGTCGATCATCGAAGTGGCGTCGGTGTGCGGGTTTGTTTCCACGCCGCACTTCTCCAAGTGCTACCGCGAATACTTCGGCATTCCGCCACGGGATGAGCGTGTGGGTTCCAACACCACCCAACAAGTGGCGATGATGCCGATTCCGCAGGCGCTGGTGTTGTCACCGTTATCGGGACCGATGTCGGCGTTGAGTCAGGCCAGAAACGAATCGACGTTCGCCAGCGTAAGGCTCTAGACCTTTTGGTGAGCTGGGCTGTTGTGGTGAGCGGGCTTGCCCCGCGCTGGGCTGCGCAGCGGCCCTAAATCTTGGGAGCGCTTCGCACTCCAGCGCGGGGCAAGCCCGCTCACCACAACAAGCCCGCTCGCCACAGTGATCTATTCAGGCGCCGGAGTTCTGTTTGAACTGCACCAGCGCCGGCAACAACTGCTTATCGATCGCCTGCCGCACCGCCGGCAATATCGTCGCACTACCGGTGTACATCTGTTCAACCATCCCCTTGAGCGCCTTGGCCCGCGCCTCGCTCAACCCACGCACCGCACATTCGCAGGCCTGCTCGGCGGTGGCGCCGCTGGACACTTCAAAACCCAGTGAGCGCAGTTGGCCCAGCAGGTCATCCTGGTCAATCAAATCCGCATGCATCATGACGTTTATCCTGGTGAAGGGAACGGGGTTTGACCTCGATTCTGGTAGCCGCCCAAGCGGTCGGCAAGGCGAGATTGCACGAATGCCTCAGATGGCTACGAGCATGTCGTTTTCGGGCCATTTACCGAGCGCATTAATGGGCACACTGAACCCAAGCACTCAGCTTGAAGGTTTGGTCACCCTCAGGATGTCACGCTCACACAAGGCACTCTGCCCCGATTCAGTCACGGCTGGATCGGGGCTTTTTTTGTGGGAGCGGGCTTGCTCGCGAAGGGCGCGCCACGGTCTACCGTTGCAACACCAAAATGCGCGAGAGCAACTCATCCCTATCGATATAACATCCTTGAAAATGCCGCGCCCCGGAAGCCGGGTCAAAAGCATTACGCGCATGCAAGGTGCGGCGGTTGTCGAAGCACCACAACTCCCCCGGATTCAAGCGCTTGACCAGACGAAAGCGATCCTCCCGCGTCATGGCGATAAAACGGCGATACGCGCGATACAGCAACGGCATCTGGGTAACGCTGGCCTCAAACGGCCCACGCAAAAAGTTGGCCATGCGAATCTCCGCCACATCCCCCAGCGCATCCAGCGCAATGATCGGCGCCAGGCGGCGATAGTCGCTGTGCCGGTCCTTGTTGCGAAACTCCACCGGGATCTCACACAGTGCCCGGAACGCTTCGGGCTCTTCCGTGCGCAGAGCGTTGGCGATGGCAAACCCGTCGACAAAAATACTCTCGCCACCGCTGGCATCGTTCACCAGGCAATGCAGGAATTGCAGGCCCGGTTGCAGCTCCCGCGTGGGCAGATCGGTGTGCAAGGGCAGGTTGAAAGCGGTGTAGGCATTGCTATCGGCATCGGCCTTGGATTGCACATTGAACAGCACACCGAAGTTGCTCTCGCGGATGAAGGCAATGCGCTTGGCGATCAGCGCCAGCGAGCCGGGCTCGATTGGGACGCCTCGGATTTGCGTCAGGCCTGAATCGCGCAGCGCCAGCAACCATTGCAGCAGCGCGTTCGGGTCTTCCATGACCGCCGAGTAGTCGAACACCGGCAGTTGGAAGTGACGGTCCCACAGCTGCGATTGGGGCTTTGCCGCACGGCGTTCGGCACGGGATTCGTCGTCATAGGCATGAGCCCGCAACCAGCCGGGATCGTACTGGCTGCGGTGGCCGCCGCTCCATTCCACCCACAGATTGCCTTGATCAAGACGGGCCGAGGCAGCCCTGAGATTGGCGTCCACGTCGACAATCTCCAGCACTTGTTCACGGGTCACGCTGTACACGCATTCTGCACAGGGGCAGTTGTCCCGCAGCCATTGATGATGAAACGGGCTGACCCGCCCATCGGCCCAATGCACGAGGATCTGATCGTCCAGCACCCGCACGTCCGCGATGTCGCAGATCTTCGGGTAGGTACGGAAATCGGCGACAGCGGCGGCGGTTTGCATGGTGGCTCCTTATTGTTTTTTAGGGGGCAGTCCAATCACTCGGCCAAGCAAGGCAGGGCGCGGCAGGTCAGCCTGCTGCGCACTGATAGCCGTAAGTTTTCCCAGCGTGGCCTCGGTGAACGGCGCCGAATTCGGACCGGCCAGATCAACGTGCAGCAGCATCTGCTCGTTGCCCGCCAGCTCCTTTTCATCGCCCACTAAATGCAGGCTGTGATAGAGGTGCAGGCGCTTGGCATCAAAGGCGATCAGTTGGGTATGCACCTCCACGTCGGCACCCAGTTTCACTTCGTGCAGGTAGTTGAGGTGCAGCTCCAGGGTGAACAGTGAATGGCCGCTGGCTTCGCGGTTTTCGCTGTCCAGGCCGAGGGTGTCCATCAGCGCGTCGGTGGCGTAGCTGAAGATCAGCAGGTAGAACGCGTCGCGCAGGTGGCCGTTGTAGTCCACCCAGTCGGGGTGGACCTGGGTGGTGTAGGTGGTGAGTGCGGGCATGTCAGGGGTTCCGTTATTCGGCGAACGTCATGCCGTGCTTGGCCTTGGTGGTTTTCACCGCTTCCAGCACCGCCAGCAGGCAATCATCACGATAGCGCTCCAGTGCCGAAATGCTGTGTTTGCCCAGTTGATCGCTGGTGCCGTCGACCACATCGTCGATCAGCTTGTCGGTCAGCTCTGGCGCTGGCAGGTAGGTCCACGGCAATTGCAGCGCCGGGCCGAACTGCGCCATGAAGTGGCGCATGCCGGCGTCGCCGCCTGCCAGGGTGTAGGTCAGGAAGGTGCCCATGAACGACCAGCGCAAGCCCGCGCCAAAGCGGATCGCGTCGTCGATTTCACCGGTGGTGGCCACGCCGTCATTGACCAGGTGCAAGGCCTCACGCCACAGCGCTTCGAGCAGGCGGTCGGCGATAAAGCCTGGGACCTCCTTGCGCACGTGCAGGGGGCGCATGCCGAGGGATTCATACACCTTGATCGCGGCCTGAACGGCTTGCGGCGCGGTGTTCTTGCCGCCGACCACTTCCACCAGCGGCAGCAGGTAAACCGGGTTGAACGGGTGGCCGACCACGCAGCGCTCAGGGTGGGTCGAACCCTCGTAGAACTCGCTCGGCAACAGGCCGGACGTGCTCGAGCCAATCAACGCATTCGGTTTGGCCGCAGCGCTGATCTTGCTGTGCAGGTCGAGTTTCAGTTCCAGGCGTTCCGGGGCGCTTTCCTGGATGAAGTCGGCGTCTTTCACGCACTCTTCAATGGTGGCGACAAAGCGCAGGCGGTCCTGGGACGCACCCGGCGCCAGGCCTTGTTTTTCCAAGGCGCCCCAGGCGTTGGCGACGCGTTTGCGCAGTGCGGCTTCGGCACCGGGCGCCGGGTCCCAGGCGACCACATCCAGGCCATGGGCCAAGGCGCGGGACACCCAGCCGCTGCCGATGACACCGCTGCCGAGGGCGGCGAAGGTTTTGATTTCGGTGATAAAACTCATGGCAAATTCCTAAAAAAGTGGTGGCTGCGATCAACCGCGCTTGGTCAAACCCATCTTGATTCGGCCTTCCGCCGGGGTCATGACTCGTGCACCCAGGCGGCTGAGGATTTCACTGGCGCGCTCTACCAACTGGCCGTTGGTGGCGAGCACGCCTTTGTCCAGCCACAGGTTGTCTTCCAGGCCGACCCGCACGTTGCCGCCCAGCAGTACCGCTTGCGCCGCCATCGGCATTTGCATGCGGCCGATGCCAAAGCCCGCCCACACCGCGTCGGCGGGCAGGTTGTCGACCATGGCTTTCATGGTGGTGGTGTCGGCCGGCGCGCCCCACGGGATGCCCAGGCACAGTTGGAACAGCGGGTTGTCGAGCAGGCCTTCCTTGATCATCTGCTTGGCGAACCACAGGTGGCCGGTGTCGAAGATTTCCAGCTCGGCCTTCACGCCCAGTTCCTGGATGCGCTTGGCGCCGGCCCGCAGTTGCGCCGGGGTGGAGACGTAAATAGTGTCGCCATCGCCAAAGTTCAGGGTGCCGCAGTCCAGGGTGCAGATTTCCGGCAGCAGCTCTTCGACGTGAGCCAGACGGGTCAACGGGCCGACCAGGTCGGTGTTGGGGCCGAACTCCATTGGGTTCTCGCCGCCGCCGATCTCCAGGTCGCCGCCCATGCCGGCGGTGAGGTTGACGATAATGTCGATGTCGGCCTCGCGAATGCGCTCCATCACTTCGCGGTACAGGGCGACGTCGCGGCTGAACTTGCCGGTTTCAGGATCACGCACATGGCAGTGCACAACGGTGGCGCCGGCCTTGGCAGCTTCCACGGCGGCGGCGGCGATTTGTTTGGGGGTGACCGGCACGTGGGGGCTGCGGCTGGTCGTGTCGCCAGCACCGGTGAGTGCGCAGGTGATGATGACGTCGTGGTTCATTTGGCGGTTCCTTACAGGCGTAGTGGTGCCGTTCGCAGCCCGGTTGAGCTGCGAAACGGTGGTTCAGAAAAAGTTATTGGCTGGTCAGTTGCAGGTTGGCCGCGGCCGGCTTGCCGTCGAAGGTGGTCACACCCTCCAGCCAGCGCGCCTGGTCTTGCGGGTGGTCCTTGAGCCACTGCTTGGCGGACTCGATGGCGTCCTTGTGATCCAGCAACGGCTGCATCATCCGGCTCTCGTCGGCGGCGGTGAAGGTGAGATTGGTCAGCAGTTTGTGCACGTTGGGGCACTGCTCGGCGTAGTTCGGCGCGGTGACGCTCCACACGGTGGCCATGCCTTCGTTCGGGCCCAGGGCGTCATCGCTGCCGGTGAGGTAGGTCATGGCGACGTTGACGTTCATCGGGTGCGGCGCCCAGCCAAAGAACACCACGGCTTCCTTGCGGCGCACCGCGCGGTCGACGGCGGCGAGCATGCCGGCTTCACTGGACTCGACCAGCTGGAACTTGCCCAGGCCGAACTGGTTCTTGGCGATCATTGCCTTGATCTGGGTGTTGGCGCCCGAGCCTGGCTCGATGCCGTAGATCTTGCCGCCCAGCTCTTTTTCGAACTTGGCGATGTCAGCGAAGGTTTTCAGGCCCTTGTCCGCCAGGTAAGTCGGCACGGCGAGGGTGGCGCGCGCGTCTTCGAGGCTGGGTTTGTCGAGGACCTTGACTTGCTTGGCGTCGACGAACGGCGTGATGGTCTGGGTCATCAGCGGGTTCCAGTAGCCCAGGAACAAATCCAGGCGCTGGTCGCGGATGCCGGCGAAGATAATTTGCTGGGAGGCGCTGGTCTGTTTGGTCTTGTAGCCGAGGCCGTCGAGCAACACTTGGGTCATGGCGCTGGTGGCGATTACGTCGGTCCAGTTCACCACGCCCATGCGCACGTTCTGGCAAGATGCTGCATCGGCAGCCAGTACGTTCGTGCTCAAGATGGCGCTGGCGCTGAGTGCAAGCACACAGCGGCTGATCAGTCGGTTCATGGTGGATCCCTCGGCAGGTCGTTATTGTGGGGTCCGGCGTCTTTGTGCGCCGTGGGATCAAGTTACGCAGCTTGAGGGCCTATAAAACGCACGGCGGCGACCAGCTCTTGCACTGCAGCGACCTGCCCCCTTGAATCCACCCGAGAACGGGAGTATCACAGTGCCACGCTGCCCGTCCGACGAGAGCGCCACCATGTCCCAGGATTTCTACTTTCTGCTGATGCCGGGCTTCTCGGCCATCGGCTTTATCTCCGCGCTGGAACCGCTGCGGGTGGCCAACCGCTTTCGTGGCGAGCTGTACCGCTGGCACGTGCTGAGCGCCGATGGCGGCGCGGTGCTGGCGAGCAATGGCATGTCGGTCAACGCCGACGCCGCGCTGGAACCGTTGAAAAAAGGCGCGACCTTGCTGGTGGTCGCGGGCTTCGAACCGCTGCAATTCGCCACCCCCGCGCTGGAACACTGGCTGCGCCGCCTCGACCACGACGGCGTGACCCTCGGCGCCATCGACACCGGCGCCTGCGTCCTCGCCGAAGCCGGCCTGCTCGACGGCCACCGCCTGACCCTGCACTGGGAAGCCATCGACGCGTTCAAGGAATCTTATCCACAGCTCACCGTGACCCAGGAGCTGTTCGAAATCGATCGCCGCCGCATCACCTGCGCCGGCGGTACGGCCTCCATCGACCTGATGCTCGACCTGATCGCCCAGGCCCACGGCCCCGAACTGGCGATCCAGGTCTCCGAGCAATTCGTGCTCGGCCGCATCCGCCCACGCAAAGACCACCAGCGCATGCAGATCGCCACGCGCTACGGCATCAACAACAAAAAACTGGTGCAAGTGATCGGCGAGATGGAGCAGCACACCGAGCCGCCCCTGAGCACTTTGGCCTTGGCCGAAGCGATCAAAGTCACGCGTCGCCAACTGGAGCGCCTGTTCCGCCTGCACCTGAACGACACTCCCAGCAACTTCTACCTCGGCCTGCGCCTGGAGAAAGCCCGGCAACTGCTGCGCCAGAGCGACATGAGTGTGCTGGAAGTGAGCATTGCCTGTGGGTTTGAGTCGCCGTCGTATTTCACCCGTAGTTATCGGGCACGGTTTGCGAAGTGCCCGAGGGAGGATCGGCGAAGGGAAGTGGTTTGACGGCCAATTATAGTCAATTATACTCGTTACTATAATTTATAGTCCTTTCCATAATTGAGTATAAAACCATGTCCAAGCACAGCGGCTTTGTATTCCGCCGTCCCGCGCTGGCAAGCAGCATTGCCGACGGCCTGGTGGGGGCCGGTATCCAGGATTTCACCTCTGGCCTGTTTCTCGCGGCGCCGCGTCGCACGGGCAAAAGTACTTTTTTACGCGAAGACCTGATCCCGGAGTGTCAGCTTCGAGGGTGGCTGGCGGTGTACGTCGATCTGTGGGCTGACAAAGAAAAAGACCCCGCGGAGTTGATTGCCAGCGCCATTGCCGCAGCGCTGGTGCCCTATGAAAAGGGCATTCGCAAGCTGGCCAAGAACCTTGGGATCGAGAAACTGAGCTTTCTGCGTACGCTGTCCTGGGACTTCAGCAAGCCTCAATTGCCCGTCGGCGCGACCTTGACTCAAGCCTTGGAACTGCTGCATCACGCGGCGGAAAAAACCGTCGTCCTGGTGATTGACGAGGCGCAGCACGCCTTGACCAGCGATTCAGGCATCAATGCGATGTTTGCGCTGAAGGCCGCCCGGGATCAGCTCAACCAGGGGCGTGACGAGGAAGGCAGCGGTTTGCATCTGGTGTTCACTGGCTCCAATCGCGACAAGCTGGCCCACTTGGTATTGGGTAAAAGCCAGCCGTTCTTCGGCTCCAGCATCACGCCGTTTCCGTTGCTGGGTAAGGCGTTCACACAAGCCTATACCGCGCACCTCAACGCGCACTTGGCGAAAACCAACCAATTCAGCGCGGACGATATTGATGAGGCTTTTGAGCTGGTTGGCCGTCGCCCCGAGATGCTGCGTACCATCATTGGAGAAGTGGCGCTGGAGTTGGGCGAGGCGAGCAATTTGGGTCAACTGCTGCACAGCCGCGCCGAACTGTTGCGCGCAGGTGTGTGGACCGAATTCGAAAGCGCCTGGAACACGCTCACCATCCCCCAGCGCGCCGTGCTGCAAGTGATGGTAGAGCGCTCTCAAACCAACGAACCCTTCGCGCCGTTCACCGACAGCACCCTCGCTGCGGTCAGCAAAGCACTGGAAGACATGGGCAGCGACGTGGTGCCGGGCACCCAGACGATTCAGGCTTGTATCGATGCCCTGCGCGACAAGGAACTGGTGTGGAAGTCGAGCCGGGGCGGTTATGCACTGGAGGACAAGACCTTTGGCGATTGGCTGCAACACAAGGGCCGTACAGCCAGCTCCCACAGTGAATAGGGGGTTCTTATTTCTTTAGCAGGGCCGAGCAGGCTGCCTTGTAGGCCTCATGTTGATACTTGTTCAGCGTCGCCGGCAGTTCAAAATTGTGCTTCTTGTTCTGCGCATTAATGGTTTGCGGTGACAGCAGCGTCACCTCAACCGCATCCAGCAACTGAAACACCCCTTCAATCTTGAACGTGGTCGGGCCGCCGGCGAACTCACCCTTCTTGCTGCGTTTCTTGATGGCGATACGGGTGATGGCGTTTTCCAGCACAAACGCCTTCACCTGTACGGCAAAGGCTTTGACGTTGGCGGCCTCATCGTCGTCTTCAAGTGCGATTTTCTTGGTCGCCAGGGCGACATGGCGCAACGCCTGATTGTCCAGGGAGGCGACGGCGATGATGGCTTCGCTGCCTTTGATTTCGATGCCGCAAATAGTCATGAATAGCCTTGGTTCAGAGAAAAGTGGCGGTGATTGTCGTTTATTCCTGCCCGATCGACTCCAAAAACTCCGACCGCTCATCGCTCATCCGTGCCAGGCAGTCATTCTGCGCAATCGCATACGCCTTGGTGCCGTTCACTGCTGGGAAGGTGTCCACGGCGCAATCGGCATCCCGTAATTTTTCCCACTTCTGCTGGGCATCCTTCAGACGAGCGGTAATGTCCGCCAGCTTGGTCTTGTCGCTGCCGTAGGTCGAAGCCATGCGTTCCAGCAGGCCTTGATAGTTGTCTTTGAGCAGTTGTTCAGCAGTGGTTTTGTTGTAAGAGGCGCATTCCAGGGTTTGCTTGTCGTTTTCGATGCCGTCGCACGGCGTGCTGTCGGTGTCTTCGGCCGCGTGGACGCCGGTTGCGATGAGTGCCAAAGCCAGGAAAATCGATTTCATTGCGCCGTCTCATATCAGGTGATGCGGGAATTCTGGCTCAAGCGTGGGACAAAGAACAGCCGCCAGTCAGACCACTCATAACAGCCTTTGTCGTGGATTGACGCTTTCGGCAATTCCCCTGTCGTTTTTGCACCCGGCTCTGTCGGCCCCTGGGCATATGCTGGCCCCAAAGCGCCGGCAGACGATTCGGCGCATGAATCGCCAATAAGGGGACGCCTGATGAGCCCAGCCGAATTGCACGCCGACAGCATCGTTATCGACGGGCTGATTATTGCCAAGTGGAACCGCGACCTGTTCGAGGACATGCGCAAAGGCGGCCTCACCGCTGCCAACTGCACCGTGTCGGTGTGGGAAGGGTTCCAGGCCACCATCAACAATATCGTGGCCAGCCAGACCCTGATCCGTGAAAACAGCGACCTGGTGATCCCGGTGAAAACCACCGCCGACATCCGCCGCGCCAAGGAACAGGGCAAGACCGGCATCATCTTCGGCTTCCAGAACGCCCATGCCTTCGAAGACCAGCTTGGCTATGTCGAGATCTTCAAGCAGCTCGGCGTCGGTGTGGTGCAGATGTGCTACAACACCCAGAACCTGGTCGGCACCGGTTGCTACGAGCGTGATGGCGGCCTGTCGGGTTTCGGCCGTGAAATCGTCGCTGAGATGAACCGCGTCGGCATCATGTGCGACCTCTCACACGTCGGTTCCAAGACTTCCGAAGAAGTCATCCTCGAATCGAAAAAGCCGGTGTGCTACTCCCACTGCCTGCCGTCCGGCCTTAAAGAGCACCCGCGCAACAAGTCCGATGAAGAACTCAAGTTCATTGCCGACCACGGTGGTTTTGTCGGCGTGACCATGTTCGCGCCGTTCCTGGCCAAAGGCATCGATTCGACCATCGACGACTACGCCGAAGCCATCGAATACACCATGAACATCGTCGGCGAGGACGCCATCGGCATCGGCACCGACTTCACCCAGGGCCATGGCCAGGATTTCTTTGAAATGCTGACCCATGACAAGGGCTACGCCCGCCGCCTGACCAGCTTCGGCAAGATCATCAACCCGCTGGGCATCCGCACCGTGGGCGAATTCCCAAACCTCACCGAGACCCTGCTCAAGCGCGGCCACCCTGAGCGCGTGGTACGCAAGATCATGGGCGAAAACTGGGTCAACGTCCTCAAGGACGTCTGGGGCGAATAAGCCACCGCCAACGCATCTTTTTCCCCGGCCATTCGCGCCGGGGGCATTAACAAGAATTTTTCTGGAGTTAAGTTTCCATGGCCAAGATCGCCCCGCAATTGCCTATCGAAGTCGACAGCGAAACCGGTGTCTGGACCTCCGACGCCCTGCCGATGCTGTACGTGCCACGCCATTTCTTCGTCAACAACCACATCGGCATCGAAGAAGTGTTGGGCGCCGATGCCTACGCCGAAATCCTCTACAAGGCCGGCTACAAATCCGCCTGGCACTGGTGTGAAAAGGAAGCCGAATGCCACGGCCTGGAAGGCGTCGCGGTGTTCGAGCACTACATGAAGCGCCTGTCGCAACGCGGCTGGGGCCTGTTCAAGATCCAGGACATTGACCTCGATAAAGGCACCTGCAGCGTCAAGCTGGAACACTCCGCGTTTGTGTACGTGTACGGCAAGGTCGGGCGCAAGGTCGACTACATGTTCACTGGCTGGTTTGCGGGCGCCATGGACCAGATTCTTGAGGCGCGTGGCAGCAAGATTCGCACTGTTGCAGAGCAAGTCTACGGAGGCTCCGAAGAGGGCCACGATGACGGCCTGTTCACCGTCAAGCCGTTGTAAGCCGAGGACCGTGCCATGGCTTTCGAAGCAATGTTCCAGCCGATCCAGATCGGCAAACTGACCATCCGCAACCGCGTGCTCAGTACCGCCCACGCCGAGGTCTATGCGACCGACGGCGGCATGACCACCGACCGCTATGTGAAGTACTACGAAGAGAAAGCCAAGGGCGGTATCGGCCTGGCGATCTGCGGCGGTTCCTCGGTTGTGGCTATCGACAGCCCGCAGGAATGGTGGAGTTCGGTCAACCTGTCCACCGACCGCATCATCCCGCACTTCCAGAACCTGGCCGACGCGATGCACAAGCATGGCGCCAAGATCATGATCCAGATTACCCACATGGGCCGTCGCTCGCGTTGGGACGGCTTCAACTGGCCGACCTTGATGTCGCCGTCCGGCGTGCGTGAGCCGGTGCACCGCGCGACCTGCAAGACCATCGAGCCGGAAGAAATCTGGCGCGTGATCGGCAACTATGCCAGTGCTGCCAAACGCGCCAAGGCTGGCGGCCTGGATGGTGTGGAACTGTCCGCCGTGCACCAGCACATGATTGACCAGTTCTGGAGCCCGCGGGTCAACAAGCGTACCGACGAGTGGGGCGGCACCTTCGAAGGCCGCATGAAGTTCGGCCTGGAAGTGCTGAAAGCCGTGCGCGCCGAAGTCGGTGACGACTTCTGCGTGGGCATGCGCCTGTGCGGTGACGAGTTCCACCCGGACGGCTTGTCCCATGAGGACATGAAGCAGATTGCCAAGTATTACGATGACACCGGCATGCTGGACTTCATCGGCGTAGTGGGCTCGGGGTGCGACACGCACAACACCCTGGCCAACGTGATCCCCAACATGAGTTATCCACCGGAGCCGTTCCTGCACTTGGCGGCCGGTATCAAGGAAGTGGTCAAGGTCCCGGTGCTGCACGCGCAGAACATCAAGGACCCGAACCAGGCCACGCGCATTCTGGAAGGCGGTTATGTAGACATGGTCGGCATGACCCGTGCGCACATCGCCGACCCGCACCTGATCGCCAAGATCAAGATGGGCCAGATCGACCAGATCAAGCAGTGCGTCGGCGCCAACTATTGCATCGACCGCCAGTACCAGGGCCTGGATGTGTTGTGCATCCAGAACGCCGCGACCTCCCGTGAATACATGGGTGTGCCGCACATCATCGAAAAAACCACCGGCGTCAAACGCAAGGTTGTGGTGGTCGGTGCCGGCCCGGCCGGGATGGAAGCTGCACGCGTAGCGGCCGAGCGCGGCCATGACGTGACCCTGTTCGAAAAGAAAGAGTTTATTGGTGGGCAGATCACCACGGCGTCCAAGGCGCCGCAGCGTGACCAGATTGCCGGTATCACCCGCTGGTACCAACTGGAGTTGGCGCGGTTGAAGGTCGATCTGCGCCTGGGCGTGGCCGCTGATGCCGACACTATCCTGGACGTGCGTCCGGACGTGGTGGTGCTGGCGGTAGGCGGACATCCGAATGTGGAACAGAACGAACATTGGGGCGCGGCCGAAGGCCTGGTGGTGAGCAGCTGGGATGTGCTCGACGGCAAAGTCGCGCCGGGCAAGAACGTGCTGGTGTACGACACCATCTGCGAATTCACCGGCATGTCGGTGGCGGATTTCCTCGCGGACAAGGGCAGCCAGGTCGAGATCGTCACCGACGACATCAAGCCAGGCGTGGCCATCGGCGGTACGTCGTTCCCGACCTACTACCGCAGCATGTACCCGAAAGAAGTGATCATGACCGGCGACATGATGCTGGAAAAGGTCTACCGCGAAGGCGACAAGCTGGTGGCGGTGCTGGAGAACGAATACACCGGCGCCAAAGAGGAGCGGGTGGTGGACCAGGTGGTTGTCGAAAACGGCGTGCGCCCGGACGAAGCCATCTACTACGCACTCAAGGAAGGCTCGCGCAACAAGGGGCAGATCGACGTCGAAGCCTTGTTCGCGATCAAGCCGCAGCCGTGCCTGAGCGAGGCGGGTGAGGGGTACTTGCTGTTCCGTATCGGTGACTGTGTGGCACAGCGCAATACCCACGCTGCGATCTATGACGCCCTGCGCCTTTGCAAGGATTTCTGACCCAGCCTTGAACCAATGTGTACTCGGTCAAAAATGTGGGAGCGGGCTTGCTCGCGAACGCGGGGAATCAGCCACCGAATGCGTCAGCTGACACACCGCATTCGCGAGCAAGCCCGCTCCCACATTTGGGGCCAGTTTCACAGTAGACCTGTGTGGTCTTTGGGAGCTTCACCATGTTGAACACCTTGCTGCCTATCCTGCTGTTCGCCGCCCTGGGCCTTGCCGTCCTCGGCGCCCTGCGCCGGGTGAACATGTGGCGCCGTGGCCGCGCGTCCAAGGTTGACCTTTTGGGCGGCCTGCTCGCCATGCCCAAGCGCTACATGGTCGACCTGCACCACGTGGTCGCCCGCGACAAATACATCGCCAACACCCACGTCGCCACCGCGCTGGGCTTTGTGCTGTCGGCGTTGCTCGCCATTCTGGTCCACGGCTTCGGCCTGCAGAATCGCATCCTCGGTTACGCCTTGCTGCTGGCGTCGGTGCTGATGTTTGTCGGCGCCACCTTCGTTTACCTGCGCCGCCGCAATCCGCCTGCACGTCTTTCGAAAGGCCCATGGATGCGCCTGCCGAAAAGCCTGATGGCGTTCTCGGTCAGTTTCTTCCTGGTGACCCTGCCGGTGGCCGGGATTCTGCCAGCGGACTTCGGTGGCTGGTTGCTCGCCGCGTTGCTCGGCGTGGGCGTGCTGTGGGGCGTGTCCGAGATGTTCTTCGGCATGACCTGGGGCGGCCCGATGAAGCACGCCTTCGCCGGTGCCTTGCATCTGGCCTGGCACCGTCGCGCCGAGCGTTTTGGCGGCGGCCGTTCCACTGGCTTGAAACCGCTGGACCTGAGCGATAAATCCGCACCGCTGGGCGTGGAGAAACCCAAGGATTTCACCTGGAACCAACTGCTCGGCTTCGACGCCTGCGTACAGTGCGGCAAGTGCGAAGCCGCGTGCCCGGCCTTCGCCGCCGGCCAGCCGCTGAACCCGAAAAAGCTGATCCAGGACATGGTGGTCGGCCTGGCCGGCGGCACCGATGCCAAGTTCGCCGGAAGCCCGTATCCGGGCAAAGCCATCGGCGAACACAGCGGCAACCCGCATCAGCCGATCGTCAACGGCCTGGTGGACGCCGAGACCCTGTGGTCTTGCACTACCTGCCGCGCCTGCGTGGAAGAGTGCCCGATGATGATCGAGCACGTGGACGCCATCGTCGACATGCGCCGTCACCTCACCCTGGAAAAAGGCGCCACGCCGAACAAAGGCGCGGAAGTCCTGGAAAACCTGATCGCCACCGACAACCCCGGCGGTTTCGCTCCGGGTGGTCGCCTGAACTGGGCGGCCGACCTGAACCTGCCGCTGCTCAGCGAGAAAGGCAGTGCCGACGTGCTGTTCTGGGTCGGCGACGGTGCCTTCGACATGCGCAACCAACGTACCCTGCGTGCCTTCGTCAAAGTGCTCAAGGCGGCCAAGGTCGACTTTGCCGTGCTGGGCCTGGAAGAACGCGACAGCGGCGATGTGGCCCGTCGTCTGGGCGATGAAGCGACCTTCCAGTTGCTGGCTTCGCGCAATATCCAGACCCTGGCCAAATACAGCTTCAAGCGCATCGTCACCTGCGATCCGCACAGCTTCCATGTGCTCAAAAACGAATACGGCGCCTTCAACGGCAACTATCGGGTGCAACATCACAGCACCTTCATGGCCGAGCTGATCGGCGAGGGGGCGCTGAACCTGGGCCAGCACAAGGGCAACAGCGTGACCTACCACGACCCTTGTTACCTGGGCCGCTACAACGGCGAATACGAGGCGCCGCGCCAAGTGCTGCGGGCATTGGGCATCGAGGTCAAGGAGATGCAACGCTCGGGTTTCCGCTCACGCTGCTGCGGTGGGGGTGGCGGTGCGCCGATTACCGACATTTCCGGCAAGCAACGGATCCCGGACATGCGTATGGACGACATCCGCGAAACCGGCGCCGAGCTGGTGGCCGTGGGTTGCCCGCAATGCACGGCGATGCTGGAAGGCGTAGTCGAGCCGCGCCCGTTGATCAAGGATATTGCCGAGCTGGTGGCCGACGCATTACTTGAAGATGCAGTGCCCACCAAAGCTCCCATCAAGCGTGAACCTGCGGAGGTGCATTAATGAGCGACATTATCCGCCGCGACCCACGGGCCGAATGGATCGCCCGCAACCGCTTGCACCCGCTGCACGCAGCGATGCAACCGGTGCAACACAGCTGGATGGGACCTAACGGGGTCATCCGCAAGAACGTCCATGGCGTCGGCTTCATCGGCCCCAATGGCATCAAGCGCATCGACCGCAGCGGCGCCCAGCAGGGCGGCGCGGCCAAGCGTACCGCGGCGGTGGAAGTGCAGTTGCCGCTGCATCAGGTGGCGGCGCCTGCGTTCTACATCAACGTGGTGCCAGACATGGTCGGTGGTCGCTTGAGCAGCCACGACCGCGACTTGCTCGGCCTGGCCCGCCAACTGGCTGGCAGTGACGGCGCGGTGCTGGCGGTGGTGTTTGGCGAGCACAAGGAAAATGCGTTTGCCACCGCAGGCGTCGACCGCCTGCTGGTGCTGGACGGCCACGAATTCGACGGTTATTCACCGGAACAACGCGTGCAGGGTTTGCGCGCTGTGGATAACCAGTTCAACCCGCGCCACTGGTTGCTGCCCGACAGCCGCAGCGGTGGTGGCGAACTGGGCCGACGGTTTGCCGCCAGCCTCAAGGAGCGCCCGGCTACGCGGGTTTGGCAGATCAAGGGCGACGAGTGCATCGGCCGCGCCGGTGCGGGCCAGGAAGACTTGGCTCGTCCGCTGCCACGCCTGATTCTGGCGGCCGTTGAATGCGCCGATCCCGTCAGCGAAACCCGTCACGAAGTGTTGCCCTTGGAGTTATCCACAGCTCTGGCGCGCAGCCTGCCACGCATCGAAGACCTCGGCGCGGTGGCGGTGGACCCGGCGGCGATTCCCATGGCCGAGGCGGAATTCATTTTCTCTGGCGGCAACGGCGTGAAGGACTGGGCTCTGTTCCACCAGACCGCTGCGGCCCTGGGCGCCACCGAAGGCGCCTCGCGGGTGGCGGTGGACGATGGCTTCATGGCGCGTGATCGCCAGGTCGGCGCCAGCGGCACCTGGGTGACGGCGCGGGTCTACGTGGCCGTGGGTATTTCCGGGGCGATCCAGCACCTGCAAGGCATCGGTGCCTGCGACAAGGTGGTGGCGATCAACCTCGACCCTGGTTGCGACATGATCAAGCGGGCCGATCTCTCGGTCATCGGCGAAAGCGCCGCGATTCTGCATGCCTTGATCGCTGCGGTAGAGGCCTACCGCAACGGCGCCAAGCGCGATGCGGCTTGAGGATATGAGCATGAACACGAATGTTATCAGCCTGGTATCCATCGGCGCCCACCCGACCTCCGGGCGCCCGCGCCGCGCCGAGCAAGACGCGCGCGCAGTGGAATTGGGCCTGCAAATGGCTGGGGATAAGTTGCAGGTGCTGCACGCCGGCAACATTGCTGAGCCGACCCTGCGCAGCTACCTGGGCATGGGGTTGCCGCAATTGCATGTGCTGGAGCAACCGGCGGGCAGCGATGCCTTGCCGGTGCTCAGCGAATACCTGCGCGACGCCGGTGCCCAGGTGGTGCTTGCCGGCAGCCAGGCCGAAACCGGTGAAGGCTCGGGCATGCTGCCGTACCTGCTGGCCGAGCAATTGGGTTGGCCGCTGATTGTCGGGCTGGCGCAGGTCGAGTCCATCGACGGCGGCGTGGCCCATGTGCTGCAAGCCTTGCCACGCGGCCAGCGGCGACGCCTGAAGGTGCGCCTGCCGTTTCTGGCGACAGTGGATAACGCCGCGCCCAAGCCTCGGCAGAGTGCGTACGGCCCGGCGCAGCGCGGTGAGCTGGCGGCCCATGAAGTCGAAATCGAACAAGACGAGTTATTCACAGGCGCCGTGCTGCAACTGGCCAAGCCACGCCCCAAGCGCCTCAAGGTAATCAAGGCCAAGAGCGGTGCTGACCGCATGAAAGCCGCCACGGCCAAGGCCAGTGGTGGTGGCGGGCAAGTGCTCAAGGGCCTGAGCCCGGAAGCGGGCGCCGAAGCTATCCTCAAGCTGCTGGTTGAGGAAGGTGTGGTTCGCTGAAGCTGAACAGGGAATGTGGCTTACCCACAATCCCTGTTGACCCGTCTGTGGATAACCTGTTCGCGGTTGTCCACACCCCCTGTGAATCAAGCCCTCCAGCCCTCTGTACGAAAAACAACCAAGCTAACTTGCGGTTTTTACTTGGGTTTTTCGCTGCTCCTGTGCATTTTTCCGGCTCGACTTGCCCCCATAGTCTGTTGGCGCTTCTGTGGATAACATGTTCGCTGTCGGCTGAAGCTCTTATTAATCAAGGCTTTCATCGGATTGATCAAAATGTGATCGATTTGGTTTTTTTACCGACTAAAAACCCTGTAAACCCCGATTTGTGAAGGTTTGAGGTTGTTTTCCACAGCGCTCTCCAAGTTGCCCCCAAAGTCTGTTGGTGCTTCTGTGGATAAGGTGTTCGCGTTCCGCTACAGGCCACGTAAGTCGTGGCTTGTGCTGGTTTGGTCAATAAATGAACAAAGCCGGTTCAAACCGACTGGCTTGAATAAGTCACGGATTTTCTTCATTTAATTTCAGGGAGGAAGCGTAGTTGCCCACAATTGCTGTGGGTGGCTTTGTGGATAAGTTGTTGGGGAAAGGCTGGAGGGCAGGGGAATCAAGGGTTATCAGGGGGTTGGGTGTTTTTTGTACAACCAAGCCCCCCGAAGATCAACAGGTTATTCGTGAACCGCAACGCCCTTGAGGTACGGCGCCGGAGCGGCCCCCAGGTTGCTCAACAGGCGCTCGCTGTACCAGTCCACGAAGTTCACCACGCCGAACTCATAGGTCTTGGAGTACGGGCCAGGCTGATAGGCGGTGGAGTTGATGCCGCGCTGGTTCTCTTCGGCCAGGCGACGGTCCTGGTCGTTGGTGGCGTCCCACACCTGGCGCATGCGCTCCACGTCGTAGTCCACGCCTTCCACGGCGTCCTTGTGCACCAGCCATTTGGTGGTGACCATGGTTTCCTGGGCGCTGATTGGCCACACGGTGAACACGATGATGTGATCGCCCATGCAGTGGTTCCAGGAGTGCGGCAGGTGCAGGATGCGCATCGAACCCAGGTCCGGGTTCTTGATGCGGCCCATGAGCTTGGCACAGCCTTGCTTGCCGTCGAGGGTCATCGACACGGTGCCCTTGAGCAGCGGCATGCGCACGATACGGTTACGCAGGCCAAAGCTGGCGTGGGCGTATGGGATTTTCTCGGCATCCCAGGCGGCGGCGGAGGCGGCCACGTGGTCCTTGAACGCCTGGTCGGCGCGCGGGTCGGTGACGTCGTCCCACTCCAGCAGGGTTTTCAGCAGTTCCGGGTGCGACGCGTTGCAGTGGTAGCACTCGCGGTTGTTTTCGAGCACCAGCTTCCAGTTGGCTTTCTCCATCAAGGTGGTGGTAATCGCCACCTTGGTGTTCTCCATGTCGTAGGGTTCCATGTAATGGTTCAGCGTCGACAGGAAGTCATCGATGGCTGGCGGGTTCTCCGCCAGGCTGATGAAGATGTAGCCACCGGCGGTTTTCACGTTGACCGGCTTGAGGCCGTACTGCTTCATGTCGAAGTCGGCGCCCATCTCGGTGCCAGCGAACAGCAGACGGCCATCAAGCTCATACGTCCACTGGTGGTAGTGGCAGACCAGTTTGGCGACCTTGCCTTTGTCGCTGGTGCACAAGCGCGAGCCACGGTGACGGCACACGTTGTGGAACGCGTGCACCACGCCTTCGGCGCCGCGGATCACGATGATCGGGTTCTTGCCGATTTGCAGGGTCAGGTAGTTGCCCTTGGCCGGGATCTCGCAGGTCATGCCGGCGATCAACCACTCTTTCTGGAAGATTTCCTGCATGTCGATATCAAACAACCGCTCATCAGAGTAGAACGGCTGCGGCAGCGAGAAAGTGCGCTCGCGCTCTTGCAGCATTTGCGCGGTGGCCTTGCGTGCGGGTTCCAGCGGATCGCCCAAGCTTAAGGTTGCGGTGACGTCCATCGTGTGTGTCCTCATGGCCATTCTGTGTGGCCGGCGAATAGTGGCTACGGTTGGTGCTTTGCAAGGCGTAAAGAAAGCGTCTGTGTTGGGAGCGAGTGTGGGGCCGCCGATGCGCCGAACCTTATCCATGGGCGACATGGCCCAATCTGTTCCCGACGCGCAACCCTAGGTCGTTGGGGGCTGGTCGCGATAAGTATGTGAATGTCGCAGATAGGTAAATGGGTGGTTCTGGCGTTACGCAGAATCGCCACCATAAGGCCGATGTCGGCGGTGGAGAACAACATGTCCAATAATTTCCTGAATCCGGTAACCACCCAGACCTGGGCCAATGGTCGGCACATTGTCCGTTGCGTCAAAGTCATCCAGGAAACCTGGGACGTGCGCACCTTCTGTTTCATGGCCGACCAGCCGATCCTGTTCTTTTTCAAACCGGGGCAATTCGTCACCCTGGAGCTGGAAATCGAAGGCCAGCCGATCATGCGCTCCTACACCATTTCCAGTTCGCCGTCGGTGCCCTACAGCTTCTCGGTGACCATCAAACGTGTGCCGGGCGGCAAGGTGTCCAACTGGCTGCACGACACCCTTCATGAAGGGCAAGAGTTGGCGGTGCACGGGCCGGTGGGCTTGTTCAACGCCATCGACTTCCCGAGCCCGAAAGTGCTGTACCTCAGCGGCGGCGTGGGCATCACGCCAGTCATGTCCATGGCCCGCTGGTTCTACGACACCAACGCCAACGTCGACATGACGTTTATCCACAGCGCCCGTTCGCCCAAGGACATCATCTACCACCGCGAGCTGGAGCACATGGCGTCGCGCATCGACAACTTCAGCCTGCACCTGATCTGCGAGAAACACGGCCTGGGCGAGCCTTGGGCGGGGTATCGCGGTTACCTGAACCACAAGATGCTCGAACTGATGGTGCCCGACTTCCTCGAGCGCGAAGTGTTCTGCTGCGGCCCGACGCCGTACATGAACGCGGTGAAGCGCCTGCTGGAAGTGGCGGGTTTCGATATGACGCGCTATCACGAGGAATCCTTCGGTGCTACACCGCCAGAAGCCCGTGCGGATGCGGTCGAACAAGCCGAACAAGCCGCCGACGCGCCGGAAATCGACCTGGCGGATCTGCACCAGGTGGAGTTCATTGCGTCGGGCAAAAGCATTCGCGTCGCACCTGGGGAAACCGTGCATGCCGCGGCCGCCAAGCTTGGCCTGTTGATCCCGAAAGCCTGCGGCATGGGCATCTGCGGCACCTGCAAGGTGATGAAGCTGGGCGGCGAGGTGGAGATGGAGCACAACGGCGGCATCACTGAAGAAGATGAAGCCGAAGGCTACATCCTGTCGTGCTGCAGTGTGCCGAAGGGTGATGTGCGTATTGAGTTCTGATGCTCAGTACAAACCAGGCCGCCGATCCTGATGAACGTGGTTGTGGGCGCTGATTGACTTGTTTCGGGCCTGTTCCAGGGGCAGGTCCGCTACCAGTTGCTGTTCCTCTTGATGTGAGGCTGCCCCGGCCACTGGGTAGCCATCTGCGTCGACAATGACCGAGCCGCCCACCCAGTTGACGCCGCGTTCTTCGCCATGGCGATCGCACGCCGCGATGAACATGCGGTTGACCGCCGCGTTGGCCTGGATCCTTACGATCTCAGCCGGCCGCTCACCCACAGGGCGCGGACCGTCCGGCCAGTTCACCGGAACGCAAAGCAGCTCCGCTTGTGCCAGTGCCGGTAGGCGCACCCATTCGGGTAGTTCAAGGTCTTAGCAGATCATCATGCCGATCCGTCCGACGGCGGTGTCGACCACCGGAGGCGGCGCATCACCGGGAGTGAAGATCAGTTTCTCGCGGTCCCACAGGTGTGCCTTGCGATACACGGTCAACCGTCCGGAGGGTTCGATCAGCGCCGCACTGTTGGCGACACGTCCCCCACTCAAGCGCTCGCAAAACCCTGCAACGACGATGATCCCAAGTTCTCGCGCCAGGTTTTTCCACAGGCTCAGGGTCGGGCCGTCGAGGGTTTCGGAGGCCGTGTGGGCTTCCTCGCGGTCGGTGAACGCGTAGCCACTCTGGATCAGTTCCGGCAGGACAATCAGCTGGGCCTTGAGGCTGGCCGCTCCACGGATCGCGTGCTCGGTCAGCGCCCGGTTGTACTCGGTATCGCCGATACGCGGCGCCAGTTGATGGCAAACGACGCGTAGCTGTGTCACGACAGGTCTCCTTCCAATACCCGCTCACTCGCTTGCATGGCCCGCGACTCGGCGGCGTGGTCGAGTCGGCGGCTCATCACGCAGTAAATCACTGCCGAGACCAGCAGGCCGACGACGAACGCAATGTCGGCGCCGTCCAGCATCACACTGATCGGGCCTTGATAAAAACCCAGCGACATAAACGGAATCATTGCCGCCAGGCCGAGGAAATACGCAACCAACCCAGCACTCGACCAGCGACCATAGATGCCGGCGGGATTGAAAGTGTCACTGATGGCGTAGCGTCCTTGTCGCACGACATAGAAATCCGCGAGGTTGACGGCCGTCCAGGGCACCAGGAAATACAGCATCAGGAGCACGAAGGTGTTGAAGCTGCTCAGGTAGCTTTCAGGAATGCTCAAGGCGATCACGAAAATGATTGCGGCCACCAGGCTGATCCCGACGATGCGGCTCTTGATCTTGGGTTTGATCGGGACAAAGCCGTCAATGGCACTGATCCCGGTGAGCATCGCGCCATAGCAGTTGACGGCCATGATGCCGACCAGCGCCGGCACTGCAATCAGCACGGTAAAGGTACCAAAGCCAGGCAGCAGTTGGTTGCCCACGGCCTGCACACTGCCAATGGCGTCGGGAGAGGGCAGCGCCGAGGCGAGGAATGCTCCCAGCGACATCAACCACAGCGCCGAGCCGGCGGCCCCCAGGTAGGTCCAGAGGATGACACTGCGCGACGGGGTGTTGTGGGGCAGGTAGCGTGAGTAATCCGAGACATACACGGCGTAGCTGATCTGGTAGCCCGCAGCGGCTGACAATTGGATCAGGAAGGCCGACCAGGAAAAATGTGCGTCGGCCACGGCTGAATCGGCTTGCAGATGCAGCAAGGCCGCGACGGTCAGGACCGCGAACACGCTGATCATCACGTAGGTCAGCCAGCGTTGCACGGTGTGCAGCAGGTCATGACCGATGACCGCGATGACAACGGCGAGGATGATCATCAACGCATACCAGGGTGCGCGGTCGCCGGGCAGCACGGTATTGATGGCGTCGGTGGCCAGGATCACGTTGAACACGTTGAAGCCGATGTACACGAAAACCACCGCGATAAACGGCACGATGGCACCCCGCAGGCCGAACTGGGCGCGCGACTGGATCATCTGCGGCAAGCCCATGCGCGGCCCCTGGTTGGCGTGGAACGCCATGGCAAACGTGCCCAGGCATACGCCGATCACGATCGCCAGGATCGCGTACACCAGGCTCAGCCCCAAGGCGGCGCCGGTAAACCCGGTGACCATGGTGGTGAGTACGAAGTTGCCGGTGAACCAGAACGGCGCCTGATGCCAGACCTTGCCGTGGCGTTCATTGCGCGGCACGTAGTCGATGGAGCGGGTTTCGATTTTCAGCGTGCTGGAAGGGGGAGCAGCCGATCGGTCAGAGGGCATGTTCATAGGCATCACGGTCTGTTTTTTATTGAGTGAGCTGTGCAGAGTCTTGTAAGCAAAAAAACAATTGAATCGGCATTCTCAAATAATCACTTTATGAATCTCTGAACTGAGTGCGCAAAACCCTCTGGAATAAGGTTTGCCTTACTGATGCACTTTTTATTTCCAAGGGATATAGAGAAATTTCCTACGGGTGACTACGCTGATGAACACATTCGTCGTAGTCGCCCTTCGCAGTGAAGCAGTAGGTGGACGTCCTGTTTACATTCCAAGGATGATTGCCATGTCAGCCTGGCGTATGGCAGCAAGGTGTTGATCGTCGGCGCAGGTGTCGCGCGAATGGTGGCGGCCTATGAATCCATGCGCATGGGGTTGCACCCAGGCCAGTGATCGTATCGGCGGGCGGCTGTATTCCTACGTGGCGGGTGATCCGCTGGATCCCGCTGACAGTGTGATCTGTGAAATGGGGGCGATGCGCTTTCCTATTTCTGGCAAGGCGTTGATGCACTATTTCGAGAAGGTCGGCATGACGGCCAACTCGGCGGATTTCCCTAACCCAGGCTCGGCTGCGACCCCCAGCACGGTGGTCGACTACCAGCAAACCCAGACCTATTACGAAGGCAATAACCTGCCGCCGGAATACGCTGAGATTGAGCGGCTGTTGTTTGAGGTGTTCCTTGAGCAGGACCCGATCAAGTTCACCGAAATGGAAACGGCAATGTCCGAGGGCAGCATTGATCAGGCCAAGATCAAGACGCTGTGGAACTCGATTCTGGACGCTGACTGGGACAATCTCAGCTTTTTTTCGGCACTGGTCGAGAAGGCGGGCTGGACGCGCCAGCAGATCGACCTGTTCGGCCAGATCGGTTTTGGCACGGGTGGCTGGAATACCGATTATCCGAACTGTTTCCTGGAGGTGTGAACGAGCTTGCTGGACAGCGTGTATGCGCCTCATCAGTTGAACCTGGCGGCTGAATTCGGCATGACCAACCCCTTTGTCGAAATCAATTGGGAGGAGCAGCCGTTTTTCTTGTGCGCGTTCAAAATGAATCTGCCGGGACAGTACGAGTACCAGCGCTTGCTGTTTTCTCAGTTCATGAATGGCGTGTCGACCCCAAATCTCGACAGGTTCATTCTTGCGGGCGATGACGTGTCTTGGACGGGATGCTGGGCTGAGGGCGGGGTAACCACTGCATTGAACGCCGTACACAAACTGGCGTCGATTTTTGGAGGGGGGACATTTCTGGGAAATCCCGGCCCCATCGATGAATGGTCGCGGCTGCAACCAAAGGTGTTATGAATAAAGCGTCGATCAGTCCCGCGTCGCAGGTCATGACTCTGCGACGCGGGCCTTAGTGGTTAGCGGACGAAAAGGTTGATGAGGTACCCGCCGGACGCTGTCATTTCAAACTCTTTTCCAGTAACGGTAAAGGTTCTGGATGGCTCGATGATGGTGTCGCCGACGTTCGCCAGCTTCCTCAGATCGTCCAGGCCGACGAGCGTGGCGTTGACGTCGGCGCGCAGTTGCGAATCAGTGGTGTAGCATTGAATTTCCATGATGTTGCCCTCGATAGGATTTCCTTTTCCAGCCGACTATTCGGCAGGCAGTCAGCCCCGAAGTGACGCGTCCGTTTGTTCGGGGTGACAAGGTCCTATCCAAGGCAGGGGGTAGATAGATACTGTCAGAAATACGTACAAACAGTCTCTGAAAAAGCGCTGAAAGCCCCGTGGTTTCAGGCTTCCATCACTTTCCGAATATCCGCCGCCAATTCTCTTACACGTTCTTCCTCGGTATCCCACGCACACATGAAGCGTGCGCCGCCTTTGCCGATAAAGGTGTAGAAACGCCAGCCCTTGGCGGTCAACGCGGCAATCGCCGGTTCCGAGAGTTGCAGGAACACGCCGTTGGCCTGCACCGGGAACATCAACTCCACGCCAGGAATATCTGCCACCAGGCTGCTCAGCAGTTGCGCGCAGTGGTTGGCGTGACGGGCGTGTTTGAGCCAGGCGTCGTTTTCCAGCAGGCCTACCCATGGGGCGGACAGGAAGCGCATCTTCGACGCCAACTGGCCGGCCTGTTTGCAGCGGTAGTCGAAGTCTTCAGCCAACTTGTGGTTGAAGAACAGGATCGCTTCGCCCACGGCCATGCCGTTCTTGGTGCCGCCAAAGCACAGCACGTCCACCCCGGCTTTCCAGGTCAGGTCCGCCGGTGAGCAGCCGAGGAATGCGCAGGCGTTGGAGAAGCGCGCGCCGTCCATGTGCAGGTTCAGGCCCAACTCTTTGCAGGTGGCGCTGATGGCGCGGATTTCATCCGGGGTGTACACGCTGCCGACTTCGGTGGCCTGGGTCAGGGTGACCACGCGCGGCTTGGGGTAGTGGATGTCCTGGCGCTTGAGGGCGATCTCGCGGATCGACTCCGGGGTCAGCTTGCCGTTTTCGGTGCGAGCGGTGAGCAGCTTGGAGCCGTTGGAGAAAAACTCCGGCGCGCCGCATTCGTCGGTTTCGACGTGGGCGGTTTCCGAGCAAATCACGCTATGGTAGCTCTGGCACAACGAGGACAGCGCCAGGGAGTTGGCGGCGGTGCCGTTGAAGGCGAAGAACACTTCGCAGTCGGTTTCGAAGAGGTTGCGGAAACCGTCGGCGGCGCGGTGGGTCCATTCATCATCGCCGTAGGCGCGTTGATGGCCCTGGTTGGCTTGTTCCATGGCGGCCCAGGCTTCCGGACAGATGCCCGAATAGTTGTCACTGGCGAATTGTTGGCTCTTGTCGGTCATGGCCCATTCCTGTGGTCGATGTTGGTGCGCACTGTAACCAAGATTGTCGCGAGTGCGCACGCACTGTAAATGCAAAGTCACTGGGGAATTATGCACGGTACTGGAACCCTGCCTGTCGGACGTGTCCGTGATGGCGCTTTGGATCTGCTCAAGTGGCTGGCGCTGTTGAGCATGGTGCTCGATCACCTGCGCTATGTCGGTTTGAGCCTGGACGGCCTGTATGTGCCGGGGCGCCTGGCGTTTCCGTGGTTTTGCCTGGCGATTGCGGCGAACCTGCACCGGGTCAGGAGTGCGCCCGTGACCGGCCAATGGCGCTACCTGGGCTGGCTGTTACTGTTCAGCGTGATCAGCGAAGTGCCGTACCGACTGTTTATCGAGGACGCCGATACGTTGAACGTGTTGCCGACCTTGGCGCTGGGCCTGCTGGTTGCCCGAGGATGGCAGCAGAAGGCGCTTTTTGATCGAGGATTGGCGTTGATTGCCCTCATGATCGCGGCGGTGTTTTCCGCGCAGCTGATGTTCGGTTTTTTCGGCGTATTACTGCCACTGGCGACGCTGCTGGTATTCCGTCGCCCCTGGTATTTGAGCGTATTGCCGGGCTTGATCTGTGTGGCGGCCAATCAATGGCAGGTTCTGCTCAATAGCGGCACCTCCGTAGCGTTGGTCGGATTCGCCGCTTGCCTGATTGCGCCAATGCTTGGCCTGGTCCTCTTGCGACACGCTCAAAACGCCTCGCCACCGGCCATGCGCCGCTGGGCGTATGCCCTCTATCCCGCGCATTTCTTGCTACTGCTGGCTTTGCGCCACAGCCTTGCCTGAGTCGCTGAATTCATTCCATGTCGTAAACGCACCTTTGCGTGGCGTGCGTAGGCATTTGACCTGCTGACGCCAGCCCTACCATCGCATCAAAGGGCCCTGCACGGGCCTCAACAATACGAAAGGCTGGGAGAGACGCGATGTTCAGCAAACAAGACCAGATCCAGGGATATGACGACGCACTGCTGGCGGCCATGAATGCCGAGGAGCAACGCCAGGAAGATCATATCGAGCTGATCGCGTCAGAGAACTACACCAGCAAACGCGTGATGGAAGCCCAAGGCAGCGGCCTCACCAACAAATACGCCGAAGGCTACCCAGGCAAGCGCTACTACGGTGGCTGCGAGCACGTGGATAAAGTTGAAGCCCTGGCCATCGAGCGCGCCAAGCAACTGTTCGGTGCCGATTACGCCAACGTACAGCCGCACTCCGGTTCGTCCGCCAACAGCGCGGTGTACCTGGCTCTGATCAATGCGGGCGACACCATCCTGGGCATGAGCCTGGCCCACGGCGGCCACCTGACCCACGGCGCCAAAGTGTCGTCCTCGGGCAAGCTGTACAACGCGGTGCAATACGGCATCAACACTGACACCGGCCTGATCGACTACGACGAAGTCGAGCGCCTGGCCGTCGAGCACAAGCCGAAAATGGTTGTGGCCGGTTTCTCTGCCTACTCCAAGACTCTGGATTTCCCACGTTTCCGTCAGATCGCGGACAAAGTGGGCGCGCTGCTGTTCGTCGACATGGCCCACGTCGCCGGCCTGGTTGCCGCTGGCCTGTACCCGAACCCGCTGCCGTATGCCGACGTGGTCACCACCACCACCCACAAGACCCTGCGCGGTCCACGGGGCGGTCTGATCCTGGCCAAGGCCAACGAAGAAATCGAAAAGAAACTCAACGCCGCCGTATTCCCTGGCGCCCAGGGCGGCCCGCTGATGCACGTCATCGCCGGCAAGGCCGTGTGCTTCAAGGAAGCGCTGGAGCCAGGCTTCAAGGCCTATCAGCAACAAGTGATCGACAACGCCCAGGCCATGGCCGAGGTGTTCATCAAGCGCGGGTATGACGTGGTGTCCGGCGGTACCGATAACCACCTGTTCCTGGTCAGCCTGATCCGTCAGGGCCTCACCGGCAAAGAGGCGGACGCCGCCCTCGGTCGCGCCCACATCACCGTCAACAAGAACGCCGTGCCGAATGACCCGCAGTCGCCCTTCGTGACCTCGGGCCTGCGCATCGGCACCCCGGCGGTGACCACGCGTGGTTTCAAAGTGCCGCAGTGCATCGAACTGGCCGGCTGGATCTGCGACATCCTCGACAACCTCGGCGACGCCGATGTCGAGGCCAACGTGGCCAAGCACGTGTCTGCCCTGTGCGCTGATTTCCCGGTTTATCGCTGAGCGCGGTTTTGGAGTAATGACTATGCAACGCTACTCGGGCTTCGGCCTCTTCAAGCACTCACTCAGCCACCACGAAAACTGGCAGAAAATGTGGCGCACGCCCACCCCTAAGAAGGTGTACGACGTGGTCATCGTCGGCGGCGGCGGGCATGGTCTGGCGACCGCCTACTACCTGGCCAAGGAACACGGCATCACCAACGTGGCCGTGGTCGAGAAAGGCTGGCTGGGCGGCGGCAACACCGCGCGCAACACCACCATCGTGCGTTCCAATTACCTGTGGGACGAGTCGGCGCACCTGTACGAACACGCGATGAAACTGTGGGAAGGCCTGTCCCAGGACCTGAACTACAACGTGATGTTCTCCCAGCGTGGTGTCTACAACCTGTGCCACACCCTGCAAGACATCCGTGATTCCGAGCGCCGCGTCAGCGCCAACCGCCTCAATGGCGTGGACGGCGAACTGCTCAACGCCAAACAAGTGGCCGACGAGATTCCGTACCTCGACTGCTCGAAAAACACCCGCTACCCGGTACTCGGCGCCACCGTGCAACGTCGCGGCGGCGTGGCCCGTCACGATGCCGTGGCCTGGGGTTTTGCCCGCGCCGCCGACGCACTGGGCGTGGACTTGATCCAGCAGACCGAAGTGATCGGCTTTCGCAAGGAAAACGGTGTGTGCATCGGTGTGGAAACCAACAAGGGCTTTATCGGTGCCAAGCGCGTCGGTGTGGTCACCGCCGGTAACTCCGGGCACATGGCCTCGCTGGCCGGGTTCCGCCTGCCGATCGAATCCCACCCGCTGCAAGCGTTGGTGTCGGAGCCGATCAAGCCGATTATCGACAGCGTGATCATGTCCAACGCCGTGCACGGCTACATCAGCCAGTCCGACAAGGGCGACCTGGTGATCGGCGCCGGTATCGACGGCTACAACGGCTACGGCCAGCGCGGCTCTTACCCGGTGATCGAACACACCATCCAGGCCATCGTCGAGATGTTCCCGGTGCTGTCGCGCGTGCGCATGAACCGCCAGTGGGGCGGCATCGTCGACACCACGCCGGATGCGTGCCCGATCATCTCCAAGACCCCGGTGCCGAACATGTTCTTCAACTGCGGCTGGGGCACCGGTGGCTTCAAGGCCACGCCGGGCTCAGGCAACGTGTTTGCCGCCAGCCTGGCCAAGGGTGAAATGCACCCGTTGGCGGCACCTTTCTCCATCGACCGTTTCCACAACGGTGCGTTGATCGACGAACACGGCGCTGCGGCCGTCGCCCACTAACAGGAGAAATTTCCTATGTTGCATATCTTCTGTCCTCACTGTGGCGAACTGCGCTCCGAAGAGGAATTCCACGCGTCCGGCCAAGCGCACATCCCGCGCCCGCTGGACCCGAATGCCTGCACCGATGAAGAGTGGGGCGACTACATGTTCTTCCGCGACAACCCGCGCGGCCTGCATCACGAACTGTGGATCCACGCCGCCGGTTGCCGCCAGTACTTCAACGCGACCCGCGACACCCTGACCTACGAAATTCTTGAAACCTACAAGATCGGTGAGAAGCCACAATTCACCGCCAAGGCCTCTGGAGAGAAGGTATGAGCCAGACCAATCGCCTGTCCAACGGTGGCCGGATCGACCGTAACAAAGTCCTCACGTTTACCTTCAACGGCCAGACCTACAAGGGCTTTGAAGGCGACACCCTCGCCGCCGCCCTGTTGGCTAACGGCGTCGATATCATCGGCCGCAGCTTCAAGTATTCGCGCCCTCGCGGCATTTTCGCTGCGGGCGCCGAAGAGCCGAACGCGGTGCTGCAGATCGGCGCCACCGAAGCCACACAGATTCCTAACGTGCGCGCCACGCAACAGGCGCTGTACCAAGGTTTGGTCGCCACCAGCACCAACGGCTGGCCGAACGTCAACAATGACGTGATGGGCATTCTCGGCAAGGTTGGCGGCAAGCTGATGCCGCCGGGTTTCTACTACAAAACCTTCATGTACCCGCAATCGTTCTGGATGACGTACGAGAAGTACATCCGTAAGGCCGCTGGCCTTGGCCGCTCGCCGACCGAGAACGATCCGGACACCTACGACAACTTCAACCGTCACTGCGACGTGCTGGTCGTCGGCGCGGGCCCTGCCGGTTTGGCTGCCGCACTGTCCGCCGCACGCAGCGGTGCCCGCGTGATCATTGCCGATGAGCAGGAAGAGTTCGGCGGCTCGCTGCTCGATTCCCGTGAAAGCCTCGACGGCAAGCCCGCCGCGGAATGGGTCGCCAGTGTCATTGCTGAATTGAAAGCCCTGCCGGACGTGGTGCTGTTGCCCCGCGCCACCGTCAACGGCTACCACGACCATAACTTCCTGACCATTCACGAACGCCTCACCGACCACCTGGGTGACCGTGCGCCGATTGGCGTGGTGCGCCAGCGTATCCACCGTGTGCGCGCCAAGCGTGTGGTGCTGGCGACCGGTGCGTGCGAGCGTCCACTGGTCTACGGCAACAACGACGTGCCGGGCAACATGCTGGCCGGTGCGGTTTCGACCTACGTGCGTCGCTACGGCGTGGCACCGGGCAAGAAGCTGGTGCTGTCGACCAACAACGACCACGCCTACCGCGTTGCGCTGGATTGGTTGGATGCCGGCCTGCAAGTGGTTGCCGTCGCTGACGTGCGCCACAACCCACGAGGCGCGCTGGTGGAAGAAGCCCGCGCCAAAGGCATTCGCATCCTCACCGGCAGTGCCGTGGTCGAATCCCGTGGCACCAAGCGCGTCACCGCTGCTCGCGTCGCTGCGATCGATGTGAAAGCACACAAAGTCACCAGCCCTGGCGAGTGGCTGGACTGCGACCTGGTGGCCAGCTCCGGCGGTTACAGCCCGGTGGTCCACCTGGCCTCGCACCTGGGCGGCAAGCCGACCTGGCGTGAAGACATCCTCGGTTTTGTTCCGGGCGAAGCACCGCAGAAACGTGTGTGCGTGGGCGGCATCAATGGCGTCTACGGTCTTGGTGATTCTCTGGCGGACGGTTTTGAAGGCGGCGTGCGTGCAGCCAGCGAAGCCGGTTTTGCGCCAGTGGAAGGCACCTTGCCGAAAGCCCTGAGCCGCTTGGAAGAGCCGACGCTGGCGATCTACCAAGTGCCGCATGACAAGCCGACCGCACGGGCGCCGAAGCAATTCGTCGACCTGCAGAACGACGTGACCGCCGCCGCCATCGAACTGGCGACCCGCGAAGGGTTCGAGTCGGTCGAGCACGTCAAGCGCTACACCGCGCTGGGCTTCGGCACTGATCAGGGCAAGCTGGGTAACGTCAACGGCCTGGCGATTGCCGCCCGTTCGTTGAATGTGACCATCCCGCAGATGGGCACCACCATGTTCCGCCCGAACTACACGCCGGTGACTTTCGGCGCGGTAGCCGGCCGTCACTGTGGGCACATCTTCGAACCCGTCCGCTACACCGCGCTGCAAGCCTGGCACGTGAAAAACGGCGCCGAGTTTGAAGACGTCGGCCAGTGGAAACGCCCGTGGTACTTCCCTCGCAATGGTGAAGACCTGCATGCGGCGGTAAAACGCGAATGCCTGGCCGTGCGCGACAGCGTCGGCCTGCTGGATGCATCCACCCTCGGCAAGATCGACATCCAGGGCCCGGACGCACGCGAATTCCTCAACCGCATCTACTCCAACGCCTGGACCAAGCTCGACGTGGGCAAGGCGCGCTACGGCCTGATGTGCAAGGAAGACGGCATGGTCTTCGACGACGGCGTCACCGCCTGCCTCGCTGACAACCACTTCCTGATGACCACCACCACCGGCGGCGCGGCCCGCGTGCTGCAGTGGCTGGAAATCTACCAACAGACCGAGTGGCCAGACCTCAAGGTGTACTTCACCTCGGTCACCGACCACTGGGCCACCATGACCCTGTCCGGCCCCAACAGTCGCAAGATGCTGGCGGAAGTGACTGATATCGACCTGGACAAGGACGGCTTCCCGTTCATGACCTGGAAGGAAGGCCTGGTCGGCGGCGTACCGGCTCGCGTGTTCCGGATCTCGTTTACCGGTGAGCTGTCGTACGAAGTCAACGTGCAGGCCGACTACGCCATGGGCGTGCTGGAAAAAATCGTCGACGCCGGCAAGAAGTACAACCTGACGCCGTACGGCACCGAAACCATGCACGTATTGCGGGCCGAGAAGGGCTTCATCATCGTCGGCCAGGACACTGACGGCTCGATGACCCCGGACGACCTGAACATGGGCTGGTGCGTCGGCCGTACCAAGCCGTTCTCGTGGATCGGCTGGCGCGGCATGAACCGTGAAGACTGCGTGCGCCAAGAGCGTAAGCAACTGGTGGGCTTGAAACCGATCGACCCGAATGTATGGCTGCCGGAAGGCGCGCAGTTGGTGTTCGATCCGAAGCAGACGATTCCGATGAAGATGGTTGGTCACGTCACCTCAAGCTATGCGCACAACTCCCTGGGCTATTCGTTTGCCATGGGCGTGGTGAAGGGCGGCTTGAAGCGTATTGGTGAGCGGGTGTTCTCGCCGCAGGCGGATGGCAGCGTGATTGAGGCGGAGATTGTGTCTTCGGTGTTCTTTGACCCGAAAGGCGATCGCCAGAACATCTGATAGACCGCGTCGCCTGCATCGCAGGCAAGCCAGTTCCCACAGTGGAATGCATTCCAAATGTGGGAGCCGGGCTTGCCCGCGATGAGGCCAGAACAGACATCACAGCATTCAGAACAGGTGCTTTATGACAGCAGCCAATGTGTACCAACAACGCCCAACCACCGGGGCCAAGGCCGAGTCGTCGCTGCACCATGCCGACCTCGCCAGCCTGGTCGGCAAGGGTCGCAAGAACGCCGGCGTGACCGTGCGCGAAAAGAAACTCCTGGGCCACCTGACCATTCGTGGCGACGGCCATGATGCCGCCTTCGCCGCTGGCGTACACAAGGCCCTGGGCATCGAACTGCCGAGCGCCTTGACCGTGATCGTCAAAGGTGAAACCAGCTTGCAGTGGCTCGGCCCGGACGAGTGGTTGCTCATCGTGCCAAGCGGCGAAGAATTCGCCGCCGAGAAAAGCCTGCGTGAGGCCCTGGGTGAGCTGCATATTCAGATCGTCAACGTCAGCGGCGGCCAGCAGATTCTTGAACTGAGCGGCCCGAACGTGCGCGATGTGCTGATGAAGTCCACCAGCTACGACGTGCACCCCAACAACTTCCCGGTGGGCAAGGCGGTGGGCACGGTGTTCGCCAAGTCGCAACTGGTGATCCGCCACACGGCCGAAGACACCTGGGAATTGCTGATCCGTCGCAGCTTCTCGGATTACTGGTGGTTGTGGTTGCAGGATGCGTCTGCCGAATTCGGCCTGAGTGTTCAAGCCTGAGGAATGCCCCATGAGCCGCGCACCTGATACATGGATTTTGACCGCCGACTGCCCCAGCGTGCTCGGCACGGTGGACGCGGTCACCCGCTATCTGTTCGAACAGGGTTGCTACGTCACTGAGCACCACTCGTTCGATGACCGGCTTTCGGGCCGGTTCTTTATCCGCGTGGAGTTTCGCCAGCCCGACGGTTTTGACGAACAAGGTTTCCGCGATGGCCTGGCCACGCGCGGCGAAGCCTTCGGCATGATCTTCGAGCTGACGGCGCCGAACTACCGGCCAAAAGTGGTGATCATGGTCTCCAAGGCCGATCACTGCCTCAATGATTTGCTGTATCGCCAGCGCATCGGCCAACTGTCGATGGACGTGGTCGCGGTGGTGTCCAACCACCCTGATCTCAAACCCTTGGCCGACTGGCACCAGATTCCCTACTACCATTTCCCCCTCGACCCCAATGACAAACCGTCCCAGGAGCGTCAGGTGTGGCAAGTGGTGGAAGACACCGGCGCGGAGCTGGTGATCCTTGCGCGCTACATGCAAGTGCTGTCGCCGGAGCTGTGCCGCAAGCTGGATGGCAAGGCCATCAACATTCACCACTCGTTGTTGCCGGGGTTCAAGGGCGCCAAGCCGTATCACCAGGCGTACAACAAGGGCGTGAAGTTGGTCGGCGCCACGGCGCATTACATCAACAACGACCTGGATGAAGGCCCGATCATTGCCCAGGGCGTGGAGGTGGTGGATCACAGCCACTATCCCGAGGACTTGATTGCCAAGGGGCGGGATATTGAAGGACTGACATTGGCCCGGGCGGTGGGGTATCACATTGAGCGGCGGGTGTTTCTAAACGCCAATCGGACGGTGGTGCTCTGATGGACGCCATCGCAGGCAAGCCAGCTCCCATATTCGACCGTGTTCCAAAGTTGGAATGCAGTCGAATGTGGGAGCGGGCTTGCTCGCGAAGAGGCCATCACTAACAACGCAAAAACAGCATCTGTACCCGAGCACTTAAACGCGCTGCCCACCCAACGGGCAACGCGGTTCCATAAAAACAACAGCGAGGTGAAAGCATGTCTGGTAATCGTGGTGTCGTGTATCTCGGCAACGGCAAGGTCGAAGTACAGAAAATCGACTATCCCAAAATGCAGGACCCCCGTGGCAGGAAGATTGAGCACGGCGTCATCCTGCGCGTGGTTTCCACCAATATCTGCGGCTCTGACCAACACATGGTGCGCGGCCGCACCACTGCCCAGACCGGCCTGGTGCTCGGTCATGAAATCACTGGCGAAGTAATCGAGAAGGGCAGCGACGTCGAGAACTTGAAAATCGGCGACCTGGTTTCGGTTCCTTTCAACGTGGCGTGCGGTCGCTGCCGCTCCTGCAAAGAGCAACACACCGGCGTCTGCCTGACCGTCAACCCGGCCCGTGCCGGTGGCGCCTACGGCTATGTCGATATGGGCGACTGGACCGGCGGCCAGGCCGAGTACGTGCTGGTGCCATACGCAGACTTCAACCTGCTGAAACTGCCGGACCGCGACAAGGCCATGGAGAAAATCCGCGACCTGACTTGCCTGTCGGACATTCTCCCGACGGGCTACCACGGTGCCGTGACTGCGGGCGTTGGCCCAGGCAGCACCGTGTACATTGCAGGCGCCGGCCCGGTCGGCCTGGCTGCTGCCGCTTCTGCACGCCTGCTGGGCGCGGCGGTGGTGATCATTGGCGACGTCAACCCGATCCGCCTGGCCCACGCCAAGGCCCAGGGTTTTGAAGTGGCCGACCTGTCCACCGACACCCCACTGCACGAACAGATCGCCGCGCTGCTGGGCGAGCCGGAAGTGGATTGCGCCGTCGACGCCGTCGGTTTCGAAGCCCGTGGCCACGGCCATGAAGGCGTGAAAGCCGAAGCCCCGGCCACCGTGCTCAACTCGCTGATGGGCGTGGTGCGCGTGGCCGGCAAGATCGGTATTCCGGGCCTGTACGTCACCGAAGATCCAGGTGCCGTGGATGCCGCCGCCAAAATGGGCAGCCTGAGCATTCGCTTCGGCCTCGGCTGGGCCAAGTCCCACAGCTTCCACACCGGCCAGACCCCGGTGATGAAGTACAACCGCGCGCTGATGCAGGCGATCATGTGGGACCGTATCAACATTGCCGAAATCGTCGGCGTGCAGGTGATCAGCCTGGATGACGCACCACGTGGCTACGGCGAGTTCGATGCGGGCGTGCCGAAGAAGTTTGTGATCGATCCGCACAAGCTGTTCAGTGCGGCGTAAGGTTCAAGGCTGAAAAAAATGGCGACCCTGGAGGTCGCCATTTTTTATGGGTTACTTGAGGGTCGTGAGTCGCAGATAGGGATCGGCCATCTCACCGTTCTTGATCAGGCGTTTGCCGCCGTAGTCGCAATGGATCTTGCCGTTGCGTTCATTGATGGCCTCGGCCTTGAGCTCGTACTCCGCGGCCAGGTAGTCATCCTGGGTGGCTGCCGTTTGGCCTGTCCACGACTTGCCGTTGGTGGTGGCAGTGTATTGATAGCCCTCGCCATAGGGCGCTGGAAGGTCAGGGTCTGTGTAGGGTTTGGATTGGATGTCACGGGGGGCGGGGCATTGGTCGATGCCAGTGGCTTGGGGCCGTGAAGCCTGGGCTTGGCTGCGAGATGGCAAATGGTTGAGTGCGCTGAAGGCAGCATAAAAATTGGGTATCAATCCGATCATGATCGTTACAGCTCCTTGTAGTGTGGCTGAGCCTCCCCGTTGAATGTGAATGGGAAGGCGAGCTTGGGTGGGCTGTGTCGATGGATGCGTTCCGCCATAATCTGGACCGCGGGTCGTGGATGTGTGGACGGTCACCGTAGGAATAATTCGGTGGCGCTTTTCAATGATGTGTAAATAAGCATTTGGCAATCTCCAGGGCTTCGCAATACGTGCCTCTCCAGTCGCCTATAGGGGTAAGGTTCCAACCTGAGACCTGTTTGAGTGTGACCGAAAAGCTCGCGGCGTTATTCATTGGCCCTTTGTAGGTGCAGATGACGGCTTGGTTGATCGCATCGTACCGGGCATCGTGGAACGTTGAGTCAGTGAGGTATGACGCCGTAGCCTGCGGGTTCTCGCCTGACCAAGTGCGCCCGTCAGGCTGGAGCATCTCGTAGCGATAGCCGCCGCTGCCCATGGCTTTTTGTTTGATCTCCTGGGGCGTCGGACAGGTGGAGGTCGCTGCATCCGACGTGTTCACCAGTGCAATGACAGCGAATACACCTGCAAGCATTGCGCTTTTCATGACGGCTTCCAGTAGGGGAAAGGCATCATGCTGCAGGTGAATACTGGAGGGTGGCTACTGTCAAACGTGACAGTTATTTAGAGCGGTTCGTGATCAGCAACCGGTTCTTTAGTCCAATAGGCAGCGCATCGATTCAGCGAGCAGCCAACGCGCCCTGATAAACCGTCGGCCCCGTGGGCTGCTTGCTCAACGACCCGCCCTTGGTCTCCGAACTCACCATCAATTCCACCGGCTTACGGATGCTTTTCTGCTGGCGCGGGTTGAGGCCGATAATGCCTTTGCCATCTTCCGGCAATAGCCCCAGGGAGACCGGCGCACCACCTTCGGGCATGGCCCAGAGTTCCAGGCTGCGATCCGGCTCGGGTGCCGTGGTGGCGATCGGTTCGACTTCGAGGTAATCCTTGTGCGCCATTATTTGCGCGGCCGGCTGCTGGGCAGTGGTCACCAGCGTGGCGGCGGCCTTGACGTTGTCCTGGGTGTAGAGCGCGCCGCCGAGGCCGGCGACGATGGCCATGCAGACGCCGATAAACACACGTGGGCGGCTCCAGAATGGGGGGTTTTGCTCAATCACTTGGGGGCGGGTCGCGCTCATGGGGCTATTCCTGACAGGGCTTTCAGTCCTGTCATGGACCCTGGTTTGCACGATGGGTTCCTGGCCCCGGTTCAGCTCAAAGTGATGCCAATTGGCCCTGATACAGCACCGGTCCGGTAGGTTGACCGGTCGGTGAGCCGCCGTGCGGCTCCAGGCTCACGGCCAGGGTCAGTGGCGCACTGAGCAACGCACGCTGTGTCTCGCTCAGTTGAATCCGGCCTTTGCCTGCGGCGGGCAGCAAGCCCAGTGAGATGGGTTTGCCACCCGGCGCAATCGCCCACAATTCCAGGCTCAACGTCGGTGCTATCGCGGCCAGTGTCAGGGGTTCCACTTGCAGGTGGTCGGCGAACGCGCTGATCTGCAGCGCGGGTTGTTGGTTGGCGTTGACCAGGGTGGCGTTGTACGCCACCCCTGTGTCGCGTTGGTACAGCACACCGACGGTGACGGCGACGACCACTGCGCAGGCGGCGGCCAGGACGCGGAGGTTTTTCCAGAACGCTTGCTTCGCCGGCACATGCAGTACCTGCGGCTCGATGCGTGCCTTGATGCCTGCCCACACGTGTTCCGGAACGGGTCGCTCAGGCAGAGTGCCGGTCAGGCTGGCGAGCGCGTCCTGCCAATGGCTGAGTTCCACGCGCAGCGCGACATCCTCCCGCAACAGCGCATCAAAACGCCGCCGTGCGGTAGCGGGCATCAGCCCGATGGCGTAGTCGGCGGCCAGGGCGCGGCGCAGGGCGGTGGTCTGGTAGTTCATGATTCAAGGCACCTGCGCAGGCGTTCCATGCCGCGGCGGATCCAGGATTTGACCGAACCCAGGGGCGCTGCCAACTGCGTGGCCAGCTCCGAGCAGGACAGGCCCTGGAAGTACGCCACGCTGATCGACCGGCGTTGCATGCCGTCGAGGGTGTCCAGGCAACGGTTCAAGGCATGGGCTTGGCGTTCGTGGTCGAGTTGGTCGTGGGCGCTGGGGGCGTCATCGATCAAGGCGTCTTGCTGACCATCGGCCAGCGGCTGTTCGCGGTGTTTGCGCAACTGGTCGATGGCCAGGTTGCGGGTGATGTTGACCATCCAGGTCATCGGCGCCGCCAGGTGCGCCTCGTAGCGCGAAGCGTTGTACCAGATGCGTACGAAGGCTTCCTGCAGCACTTCTTCGGCCAGGTCCGTGCGGCCCATGAAGCGCAGGGCCACACCGTGAAGGCGCGGCGAAACGCTGCGGTAGAGGGTTTCGAACGCTTGGCGGTTACCCAGGGCACATTGCGCCAGCAAAGGGCGCAAGGGGTCAGCATCATCGGCGCTAATAAGGCTTCTCCAGACCCTCGTTCGAGGGTTACGGGACGGCACGCGGTAAGCGGAGGGTAGTTCAGCCTGGGCATTCATTCCATCCAACTCCGAGTGGCGTATGCAGGCTATACGCGGGCCGAGGCCATTCGGATGCAGAAAAATCTGAACTAACCTTGGTGTGGGAACAATCGTTCCGGACTGTCAGTCAAACGCCTGCTTTTAGCTCTTACACCCAGAGGTTGTTTCGATGAAGATTTCACGCGGTTTCGCCCTTTCCTGCCTGATGACCCTGGCAGCCGCCCCGGTGTTCGCCGCAGGCTTCAGCCTTGGCGACGCGGCCAATGCGATTTCCGGCATGCAGGGTGGCAACAACAAGGCAGCCGCTGCCGCCCCGTCTTCCGAGACGGCCGGCCTGTTAAGCGCACTGACCTCGCAACTGAACATCACCCCCGAACAAGCGGTCGGCGGTACTGGCGCCATGCTCGGCCTGGCCAAGAACAAGCTGAGCGGCAACGATTATTCGCAACTGGGCAACAGCGTGCCGGGCCTCGACCAGTTGTCGGGCAACAACGCATTGGGCAGCCTCGGCGCCTTGAGCGGGATGCTCGGCCAGACCGGTGGTAGTAAGACCAGCGGCCTGGATGGCCTGTTGGGTAATGTGAAAAGCACCAACGACCTGAACACCGCCTTCAGCGCCTTGGGCATGGACAGCGGCATGGTCGGCCAGTTTGCCCCGGTCATCCTTCAATACCTGGGCGGCCAGGGTGCCAGCAGCTCGGTGCTGGGCAAGCTGGCCCAGGCCTGGGGCACCGGCAGTTAAGAGCGCTCCTCGCGCAGTTGTTCGATGTGCGCGTCCTTCTCCGTCCAGAGCTGGTTCACCCAGTTCTGGACGGTCTGGCGAAACGCCGGATCATTCTCGTAATCCCCTTGCCACAATGCCGGATCCAGTTCACGGGTGCGGATATCAATGATCACCTTGGGCACTGCGCCACTGATCAAATCCCAGAACCCCGGAATCTTCTGCTGCGGATAGACCACGGTCACGTCGAGCACGGCATCCAGTTGTTCACCCATCGCCGCCAATACAAACGCCACGCCGCCCGCCTTGGGCTTGAGCAAGCGAGTGAAGGGTGAATCCTGCTGCTTGCGCTTGGTTTCGTTGAACCGCGTGCCTTCCAGGTAATTGACCACCGTCACCGGCTGGCGCTTGAACAGCTCGCAGGCCTCCTTGGTGATCTTCAAGTCTTGCCCGGCGAGCTCCGGATGCTTGGCCAGGAAGGTCTTGCTGTAGCGCTTCATGAAGGGGTAATCCAATGCCCACCAGGCCAGGCCGAGGAAGGGCACCCAGATCAGCTCTTTTTTCAGGAAGAATTTGAAGAACGGCGTGCGGCGGTTGAGGGCCTGGATCAGCGCCGGGATATCCACCCAGGATTGGTGGTTGCTGATCACCAGGTAGGACGTATCGCCCCGCAGGTCTTCGCCACCGCGAATATCCCATTGGGTCGGGATGCACAGCGCGAAAATCAGCTTGTCGATCTCAGCCCAGGTCTCGGCGATCCACATCACCGCCCAGGACATGTAGTCGCGATAGCGACCGGGAGCTACCAGCTTGAGCAGGGCAAACACCATCAACGGCCCGATCAGGACCAGGGTGTTGAGCAGCAGTAGCAATGACACAAAACAGCCGGTGAGCAGGCGGCGCATAAGTAACTCTTGAAATCCTGTGGGCGGGCCATGATAAGCAGCTTGAGTCTAGAGGCCAAATGCCAATTCGCCGGACGAATGTTTCACAATGTGCCGGTTATGCTGGGGCGAGCTAACTAAGTGCTGCCTTTGCGGTCTAGAATCCGCCTACTTCTTTCCGAGGAAATCACTTCGTGAAACTGCTCCTTGCCTCTCTCGCCCTGGCTGCCCTGCCGGTCATGGCCGCCGAACCGACCCTCTACGGTCGCTACGAATACATCCAGTTGCCGGAGATCGGCGAAACCTTCAAGGCCAAGATGGACACCGGCGCGCTGACGGCTTCGCTGTCGGCCCGCGACATCGAGACCTTCACCCGTGACGGCGACGATTGGGTGCGCTTCCGCCTCGGCGGCAAAGACGCCTCCAACAAAGTCTACGAACACAAGGTGTCGCGCATCAGCAAGATCAAGAGCCGCGCCGATGAAGACGACGACAAGGACGAAGCCACCGTGGCCAAGCGCCCGGTGATCGACCTGGAAATGTGCCTGGGCGACGTCAAGCGCACCGTCGAGGTCAACCTCACCGACCGCAGCAGCTTCAACTACCCGTTGCTGATCGGCGCCAAGGCCCTGCGTGAATTTGGCGCTGCGGTAAACCCGGCCCGTCGTTACACTGCCGACAAACCGGACTGCTGACGGACCTACATGCCGCATATCCTGATTGTCGAAGACGAAGCGGCGATTGCCGACACGCTGATCTTCGCCCTGCAAGGCGAGGGCTTCACCACCACCTGGCTGACCCTCGGCCAGGCGGCGCTGGAGCATCAGCGCCAGACCCCCGCCGACCTGATTATCCTCGACATCGGCCTGCCGGATATCACCGGCTTTGAAACCTGCAAGCAACTGCGCCGGTTCAGCGAAGTGCCTGTCATGTTTCTCAGCGCGCGGGATGGCGAGATTGACCGCGTGGTCGGCCTGGAGATCGGCGCCGACGATTATGTGGTCAAGCCCTTCAGCCCACGGGAAGTGACGGCGCGGGTCCGGGCGATCCTGAAGCGCATTGGCCCAGGTGCTGCGCCGGCCGTGTTCCAGGTGGATCTGGAACGTATGCAAATTACCTTTCGCGGCCAGCCGTTGAGCCTGACGCGCCATGAGTTTCGTTTGCTGCAAAGCCTGCTGGAACAACCCGAGCGCGTGTTCAGCCGCGAGCAACTGTTGGACGCGGTGGGCGTGGCGGCGGATGCCGGCTACGAGCGCAATATCGACAGCCATATCAAAAGCCTGCGCAGCAAGTTGCGCAGCGTGGCCGCCGATGCCGAGCCGATCCAGACCCATCGCGGCCTCGGCTACAGCTACAGCCCGAGCAACAGCTGATGCGCCTGGGGCTGCGGATCTTCCTGGTGTATGCGCTGTTTATCGGCCTGACCGGCTACTTCGTGCTCAGCACCGTGATGAAGGAAATCCGCCCTGGCGTGCGCCAGTCCACCGAAGAAACCCTGGTGGACACCGCCAACCTGTTGGCCGAGATCGTGCGCAATGACGTAAAGAACGGCACCCTCGGCCAAAGCCACTGGCCGGAACTGCTCAAGGCCTATGGCAATCGCCAGCCGGGCGCGACTATCTGGGGCTTGCCGAAGAACCAGGTCAACCACCGCATCTACGTAACCGATGCCAAGGGCACCGTGTTGCTCGACTCCACGGGTGAAGCGGTGGGGCAAGACTATTCCAAGTGGAACGACGTGTACCTGACCCTGCGTGGCGAGTACGGCGCGCGCTCCACCCGCAGCGAACTGGATGACCCCGCCTCGTCGGTGATGCACGTGGGCGCGCCGATCCGTGACAACGGCCAGATCATCGGCGTGGTCACCGTGGCCAAGCCGAACAGTTCATTGCAGCCTTATGTCGACCGCACCGAGCGCCGCCTGCTGTGGTACGGCGGTGGCCTGGTGATTCTGGGCCTGCTGCTGGGCGCACTGCTGTCGTGGTGGCTGAGCGTGGCGCTGCGCCGTTTGACCGCCTACGCCGAAGCCGTCAGCGAGGGGCGGCGTGCGGAGCTGCCCCATTACCGTGGCGGTGAGCTCAAGCAACTGTCCACCGCCGTCGAGCACATGCGCACGCAGTTGGAAGGCAAGGCCTACGTCGAGCATTACGTACACACCCTGACCCACGAATTGAAGAGCCCATTGGCCGCGATCCGCGGTGCGGCGGAGCTGTTGCAGGGTGAGATGACCCGCGAGCAACAGCAGCGCTTCGTCAGCAACATCGACAGCGAAAGCGCGCGTCTGCAGCAGTTGATCGAGCGCCTGCTGAACCTGGCGCAGGTGGAACAGCGCCAGGGCCTGGAGGAGCAGGCGAGTATCCCGCTGGCGGCGATGGTCGATGAAGTGCTCAAGGCTCAATGCGCGCGGATTGAAGGCGCCGGGTTGCAGGTCGAGCAGTCAATTGCGGCGGATGTGAAGGTGTACGGTGAACCCTTCCTGTTGCGCCAGGCCCTTGGCAATCTGCTGGACAATGCCCTGGACTTCACGCCGCCCGGCGGGCTGTTGACGTTCAGCGCACAGACGCGACACAACGACGTGCAAGTCAGCCTGTTCAACCAGGCCGCGCCGATTCCCGACTACGCCCTGCCGCGCCTGAGCGAGCGTTTCTACTCGCTGCCACGCCCGGCCAGTGGGCGAAAAAGTACGGGGCTGGGCCTCAACTTTGTCGAGGAAGTGATGAAGTTGCACGGCGGCGCGTTGCAGATCGGCAATGTCGACGGCGGCGTGCAGGTGGTGCTGCATCTCCACACAGTCTCCACATTGCCCACATAAATCGCCCACACGGGCTGCCCAGACTCTCCCCATCAAAACAGGGAGAGACCCATGAACCGCAGCCTGCTTTTCAAACTTGGCGCGATTGCGCTGCTGATGCTGGTATTGCTGATTCCATTGCTGATGATCAACGGCATCATCGCCGACCGCCAGTTCACGCGTGATCAGGTGTTGGATGACATTGCCCGCAGCTCCAGCTACAGCCAGCGCCTCACTGGCCCGGTGATGGTGGTGCCGTATCGCAAGACCGTCCGCGAGTGGAAGCTCAATGAAAAGCTCAACAAACGCTACGAAGTCACCCGTGAAGAGCGCGGTCGTCTGTATTTCCTGCCGGATCGATTTGAACTCGATGGCAAGGTGCAGACCGAACTGCGCGCACGGGGCATCTACCAGGCGCGGCTGTTCCATGCCGACAACCGCATCAGCGGGCGTTTCGAATTGCCTGCGCAGTTGGGTATCACCGAAGACTTCGCCGATTACCGTTTTGAGCCGGCGTTTCTGGCGGTGGGCATCAGCGATATTCGCGGCATCGAGAACGCGCTGAAGCTGGAGCTGGGCAGCCAGCAACTGGAGTTCGAGCCCGGCTCCCAGGTGGACTGGCTGGGTGAGGGCGTGCACGTGACACTGCCGGAGCACGACAGCAAAAAGCCCAACGTTGTGGACTTTGCTTTCGACCTGCGCCTGCAAGGCACCGAGCAACTGCAAGTGGTGCCGGTGGGCAAAACCAGCCAGGTGTCACTCGCTTCAAACTGGCCACATCCCAGCTTCATCGGCAACTTCCTGCCGGCACAACGCGAGATTACCGCCCAGGGCTTTACCGCCAACTGGCAGACCTCCTTCTTCTCCACCAACCTTGAGCAAGCCCTGCAAACCTGCCTGGACAAGCAGGGCTGTGAAGACTTCAACAACCGCAGCTTCGGCGTGAACTTCATCGACCCGGTGGACCAGTACCTCAAGAGCGATCGTGCGATTAAATACGCGCTGCTGTTCATCGCCCTGACCTTCGCCGGCTTCTTCCTGTTCGAAGTGCTCAAGAGCCTGGCGGTGCATCCGATTCAATACGCGTTGGTGGGGTTTGCGCTGGCGTTTTTCTACCTGTTGTTGCTGTCGTTGTCCGAGCACATCGGGTTCGCGCTGGCTTATCTGATCTCTGCCAGCGCCTGCGTGTTGTTGATTGGCTTCTATGTGTGCCATGTGCTGCGCAGCGTCGCCCACGGGCTGGGGTTTTCCGCGGGGTTGGCGGCGTTGTATGGCTTGTTGTACGGGCTGTTGAGTGCCGAGGATTACGCGTTGCTGATGGGCTCGTTGCTGCTGTTCGGCCTGCTGGGCACGGTGATGGTGCTGACGCGTAAGTTGGATTGGTATGGGGTGGGCAAGCGTAAGACGGCGCCGCCTTTGGAATTTGACCTGGAGGCGGTGCAATGATCGGGTTGCGGGAGGATAGGCTGGAGCGGGCAAAATTGGTGCTACGGATTAATCAGCTGTTTTCTGTGGCGAGGGAGCTTGCTCCCGCTGGGGCGCGAAGCGGCCCCAAAGAATGGGCCTGCTACGCAGTCCAACGGGAGCAAGCTCCCTCGCCACAGTAAAATCTTACACCGGGGGTTGGGTCTGTTGCATCGAAGGCCGCTGGCTGACCTCGGCGTACCAGGCGGCAAGCTGCGGGTTATCCAGGCGCCATTGCATGTCCGGATGGCGGAAGTCGAGGTAACCCAAGGCGCAGGCCACGCTGATGGCGGCGATGTCGAAGTGGCTGGTCAGCTCGGCGATGGCGTCCGCTTCCAATTCAGAGAGTGTGCGGCGGATTTTGTTGCGCTGCTCATCGAGCCATTGGTCCCAATGCTTCTCGGCTGGGCGCAAGGCCGTTTCGTAGCGCACCAGCACGGCGGCATCCATGATGCCGTCGGCCATCGAGGCCAGGGTCAGGCGGCGCCAGCGGGCCGAGCCGTCGCGGGGAATCAGTGGGTTGCCGACGTGCTGGTGGTCGAAGTAATCGAGGATCACCCGGCTGTCGTGCAATACCGTGCCATCGGCCAGGCGCAGGGCCGGGATCTTGCCCACGGGGTTGCCTTGAACCACCTGCGCATCCGGGTTGACCGGGGTCGGCATGCAGCCGTGCAGCGCGACGCGGTCCTGCTGGCCGGTTTCAGCCAGCAGCACGCGCACCTTACGCACGAAGGGTGAAGCGGGGTTGTGGAACAAGGTCATGCTGGGAGCGGACATGGGCATTCCTCAAGAAAGGGCCGGGCTAATCTATCTCACCGCTTGAGCAAGGCCCAAGTACCAATTGCAGCGGGAATGCCCAAGCCGACCCAACTGAGCGAATCCCACAGCCCATCTCCCAGCAACGCCGCAAACAACCCGGCTGCGCTGAGCAGGCCGATCCCCAACGGGATACCAAACACCTTCCAGAAGTTCGATTGACGCGGCTTCATGCCTTGCCCGCCTTGCGCCGCACCATCCACAAGTAAATCCCACTGACCAACACGATGATGGTCAGCACATCCAGCGCCGCCCATAGGACTTTCATCGGCATGCCGCCGTAGTCACCGAAGTGCAGCGGTTGGGACATGCCCATGGCGTCCATGTACCACGGCCGTTCGGCGATGGCGGTGACGGCCAGGGTGCTGGCGTCGATCAGCACCGGCGTGAGCAGGTGTGAGGTCAGGTGGGTGCTGCCTTTCATGAACACGGCATAGTGGTGCTCGCTGGAAAAGCGCGTGCCGGGGAAGGCGATGAAGTCCGGCTCCATGCCGGGAGCGGCCTTGGCGGCGATGGTCAGCAGTTCGGTAGCCGGTGCGCGCTGGGTCAGCGGCGGGGCGTTTTTGTAGGGCTCGATCATGGCGCTGAGACTGTCCTGGCGCCAGGCGGCGATGATCAGGTCAGCGCAGGCGCTGATCACGCCGGTCACGCCCACCACCAAGGCCCAGGTCAGGGTGACCACGCCGATCAGGTTATGCAGATCGAGCCAGCGCAGGCGCGTGGACTTGTCCTGGCGCACCGTGGCGAACTTCAGGCGACGCATGAACGGCAGGTACAGCACCGTGCCCGAAATGATCGCCAGCACAAACAGAATGCCCATGAACGCCAGCAACAACTTGCCCGGCAGGCCGGCGAACATGTCCACGTGCAGGCGCAGCAGGAACAGGGTGAGCCCACCGTTGGCCGCCGGGGTTTCCACGGCTTCACCGGTACGCGCATCAAGCATGAAGGTGTGGGACGCGTTGGGCTCGGTGTCAGCGGTGGCGGCCATGATCGCGATCACGCCGTTCTTGTCATCCTCGTCCCAGGCCAGGTATTGCAGGGCATCGCCGGGGCGATGGGCCTGGGCGGCGCTGACGAGTTGTTCGAGATTGAGCTGCGGCGTATCAGCAGGCATTTGCGCCAGTTCCGGCTCGTTGCCCAGCAGGTGGTCGATCTCATGGTGAAACACCAACGGCAGGCCGGTGAGGGCGAGCAGCAGCAGGAATACCGTGCAGATCAGGCTGGTCCAAGTGTGGATGAAGGACCAGCGGCGGATGGTTTTGCTTTTCATTTTTTCAACCTTCAGACACACCAAAGCCGCCCACGGGGGCGGCCTGGGGTTAACTCAGCCGATTACCACTGGTAGGTGGCGCTGGCGACGACGCTGCGTTGGTCGCCGAAGTAGCAGTAGTTGCCATCGCAGGTCGACAGGTAGTCCTTGTTGAACAGGTTGGTGGCATTCAACTTGACCGATGCGCCTTTGAGGCTGTTGTCCAGGCGGCCCAGGTCGTAATGCACCGAACCGTCGAACACGGTATAGGCGTTGGCCTTGCCCAGCCAGGTGTTGGCCTGGTCGCCGTAGGTGTTGCCAGTGTAGCGCGCGCCGAAGCCGATGCCGAAGCCATCGAGCGGGCCGGTGTGCCACGTGTAGTCAGTCCACAGCGAAGCCTGCTGGTTGGGCATCAACGTCAGGCGGTTGCCTTTGTAGATGCCTTTTTGCACCTCGGATTTGGCCAAGGTGTAGGCGGCGATGACCTTGAGGTTCTCGGTCACGTCAGACACGGCTTCCAGCTCCAGGCCCTTGACCTTCACTTCGCCGGTCTGGCTGTTGATTTGCTGGCCTCCTGCGCCGAGCGTCGTGACCTGCACGTTTTTCTGGGTCAGGTCGTACACCGCTGCGCTCAGCAAAGTGTTGGAGCCGGGCGGCTGATACTTGACGCCCATTTCCCACTGCTTGCCTTCCGTCGGTTTGAAGGTCTTGGTGGCATTGGTATCGGCGTTGCTTGCCGGCTGGAAGGACTCGGCGTAGGACAAGTACGGTACGAAGCCCGAATCGAACACGTAGCTCAGCGCCGCGTTGCCGCTGAAATGTTTGATGCGGTCGGTGTTGGTTGCGTCGCTGTCGTTGAAATAGGTGGTGCCCTGATGCACCCAGTCTTCACGCCCACCCAGGGTCAGGCGCCATTTGTCCAAGGCCATCTGGTCCTGCACGTAGAGGCCGGTCTGTACGGTTTTCTGGTTGTAGTCGTAGAAAGGCCGCACGCCGGTTGGGCGCAGCGTTGGCGTGGTGTTGATCGGGTTGAAAATGTTGATGTTTGACGCGGTGCCGTAAATCGCACGGTAGGACGTGTCGGTGCGTTGGTGATCCAGGCCCAGCAGCAGGGTATGGATCACGTCGCCCGTGGCGAAATCCGCCTGGAAATTGTTATCCACCGCGAACTGGCCAATGCTTTCGTTGACGTTGGTGGTCGAGCGGCTGATATCGCCCGCCGCATTTGCCGGGGAAAATGCATAAGAGCCCACGGTCAACTGCCGGAAGTCCAGTTCCGACTTGGTGTAGCGCAGGTTCTGCTTGAACTGCCAGGTGTCGTTGAAACGGTGTTCGAACGCATAGCCCAGCGCATAGTAGGTGCGGTCGTAGAACTCGTAGTCCGGGTCGCCCAGGTTCTTGTGGTGGGAAACGTCACCCAGCGGCGACTTGATCTTGGTGCCCTGGATCGGCATGAACTGGCTGGTCGTGCCGGTATCGTCCCGCGTGAACTGCGACAAGAAGGTCAGCTTGGTATCCGGATCGATGTTCCACGTCAGGCTTGGCGCAAGGTTGTAGCGCTTGTTGTCGATGTGGTCGACCTGAGTGCCGGCGTCGCGCACCACGCCGCTGAGGCCGTAGAGGAACTGGCCGTCATCGTCGATCTTGCCGGTGCTGGCAAAGTTGATCTGACGGTAGTTATCGCTGCCGTATTGCACCTGGACGGCGTGGCTCGACTCCTCGCTGGGACGGCGGCTGACCATGTCCAACAGGCCGCCCGGCGGCGTCTGGCCGTACACCGATGAGGCCGGGCCGCGCAGCAGGGCGAGGCGGTCGAGGTTCCAGGTCTCGGCTTTCGGGTTGGCGTAGACGCCACGTGGCAGCGGCAGGCCGTCGAGGAACTGGGTGGGTTCGAAGCCACGTACACGCATCCAGTCGTAGCGGGTGTCGCTACCGTAGCTGGCGGACACGATGCCCGGCATGTATTTCACCGCGTCATCCAGGTTCTGCACGTTGCGGTCTTGCATCTGCTCGCGGGTGGCGACCGAGATCGAACGCGGCGCCTCGACCAGTGCGGTGTCGGTCTTGGTGCCGGCGGCGGTGCGTTTGGCCAGGTAGCCGTCGACCGGGCCCCAGGCGCTTTCATAGCTGTCCTGGCCGGTGATATTGGTGGTCGGCAACGCCACGACGCCTTCTGGAATCGCCACCAGGGTGTACGTCCCCGTACTGCTCTGTTCCAACTGCAACCCCGTGCCACGCAGTGCTTCACGCAGCGCGCCCGGAGCATCGAACTGGCCCTTGACCGGCGCCGAGGTCTTGCCTGACGCCAAGGCCGGGCTGAGGGTCAGCGCCAGGCCGCCCTGGCTGGCGATCTGGTTCAGGGTGGTGGCCAGGGGGGCCGCCGGCAGATTGTAGGTGCGCACGCTGGACGCCTGTTCCGCTGCGATCAGCGAAGTGCTGGCCAGCGGGGCGCTGAGGGCAATGGCCACGGCTAACAGGCTGGGGCGCAACAAGGTGTCTAGCGTGCGGGACATAGGGCGGCTCCTGAATGGAAATATTTCGCAATTGCCTAGGTGCCGAACGAGAATCGAAAAGTGATAGGGCAGGATGAAAATATTTTTTATTTGGCCGCGGGTGCTTTGCCGATCACGGTCACCCACCACGGGGTGTGCTGCTCGATCTGCACCGGCAACGTCGGCAGCAGCGCGTTGAGCGCCAGTGTGGTGTCGTGCAGCGGGAAGCTGCCAGTGATGCGCAGGTCAGCGACGTTTTTATCCACACCCAGGTAACCGGTGCGGTAACGGCTGAGCTCCGCAACCACATCGCCCAGGCGCGCGTTATCGACCACCAGCATACCGCGGGTCCAGGCGTCGGTGGCGGGGGTGACGGCAAGTGCCGGGCCGAGGCCATCGCTGCGCATCAGCACTTGCTGGCCTTCCTTGAAGATCTGTTCCTGATTCAGCGCTTCGGGCTGGGCGGCCACGGCCGATTGCAACACGCTCAAGCGCGTGGCGTCGTCTTCGCGCTTGACGATAAACCGCGTACCCAGCGCCCGCAGGCTGCCGTCGCGGGTTTGCACATAGAATGGCCGCGCGTCGTTGTGGCCGGTCTCGACCAGGATTTCGCCTTCCTGCAACACGATCAGCCGGCGTTTTTCATCAAAACGTACGTCGATGGCGCTGTGGGTGTTGAGGTTGATCAACGTGCCATCCGCCAGCTTCAGCGTGCGCTGCTCGCCGGTGGCGGTGCGTTGGTCGGCCAGCCAATAGTGGATCGGCACATAGCGTTCACCGGCAAACAGCGCCAGGCCAATCACCAGCGCGATGCTTGCAAGACCACTGCCCAGCTTGCGCACGCGCTGGCGAATGCCTTCACGCGATTGCAGCAACGCCGCCCGCGCCGGACCCGAGGCCACGCTGAAACGCTGGTCGAGCATGCCCAACTGGCGCCAGGCGCGGGCGTGTTCTTCATCGCTGGCCAGCCATTTATCGAATTCTTCACGCTCAATTACGCTGCCGTCGCCCGAATCGAGGGACAGCTGCCAGGCAATCGCCGCATCCAGCACGCGGGCCGAGACGGGTTTGGAGCTGATCACCGTCACAGCGGCTCGCCATACAGCGCGATGTAGCACTGGCGAATGCCCTGGGCGAGGTACTGGCGCACGCGGGGCACCGACACGCCGAGGCGCTGGGCGATTTCGGCGTGACCCATGCCGTCGAGGCGGTTATAGAGGAAGGCGGCGCGAGCCTTGCTCGACAGCTTGCCGAGCAGGCGGTCGATGGCCTTGAGGTCCTCGAGGATCAGTTGCTGTTCTTCCGGCGACGGGTGTTCGCTTTCCGGGATCAGCATCAGTTCAGTGAGGTACGTCTGTTCCAGGGCCGCGCGACGGAAGTAGTCGAACAACAAGCCCTTGGCGATTGCCACCAGGAACGCCCTTGGTTCGCGGGGTTCACGCAACTCATCACGGCCGAGCAGGCGCATGAAGGTGTCCTGGCTCAGGTCTTCGGCGCGGCTCGGGCAGGCCACGTTGCGTCGAAGCCAGGCCAGCAGCCAGCCACGATGGTCGCGATACAACGCGCCAACAAGCTCACTGTGTGGGTTCTGGATCGACGACAAGGCATCACCTGGTAAACGCGATGTTTAAACTAACGAGAATTATTCGCGATTGTGTCAGAGCCGTGGAGTGGGCGCAATTGGCGTCTGTCGGGAGATGACATTAAAACGATGGCGCGTGCTGACGCCGTTTCCATTGGCTCAAACGCTCTTGCAACGCCTGTGTCGTGTCGATGTGTTGCTGGCGCGCGCGGCTGAACAGGATCAGCATCAGCTCCGCCGTGGCCAGGGCGTCGGCGCTGGCGTGGTGGCGCTCGCCCACATGCAGGTGGAAGTGGTTGATCCAGTCGTCCAACCCGGCCTCGCGAATATGCGCATCCGGGCACAGCAGCGGGGCGATGTCTGCAACATCGAGAAACGGATGGGCCAGGCGATAACCCAGGCTGTCCTTGAGCGCCCGGCACAGCATGTGTTGATCGAACGGCGCATGGAAGGCCAGCAATGGGCTGTCGCCCACAAAGTCCATGAAGTCCAACAACGCATCGACCGGATCGCTGCCAGCGGCAATCGCACTGGGGCCGAGGCCGTGGATCAACACGCTGGGGCTGAGTTTGGTTTCGGTCCGTTGCAGCGTGCGTTCGAACAGTTGCGAGAAATCCACCGCGCCATCTTCGATCACCACCGCGCCAATCGACAGCACCTGGTCACGGTTGAGGTTGAGGCCGCTGGTTTCCAGGTCCACCACCACCCAGCGCTGGTTGCGCAGGGTGACGTCGCCCAGCGGTGTGGGTTTGCGCAGTTGCGCCAGGCGCTGCTGTTGCGCGCTGTCGAGCCCGGGCGCTTTCTTACGCAGCCAGTTGAACAAGCTCACAGCTGATACCGCAATGTCAGGCTGCTTTGCAGGCGCTGGGCCTGGCGCAGGGATTCACGCAGGATGCGCCGGTCCAGATGGTTGAGGCTGTCCGGGTCGACACGGTTGGAATACGGCTGATTCTCGCGGGTTTGCAGTTGGTGCTGCTGCATGCGGGTCTGCTGGATAAAGTGGTAGGCCTCTTCATACGCCGCGCCGTCCAGGGGCTCGATCACCTCCTTGACCACTAACTGGCGCAGGCGCTCCAGGGTGTTGTTGGCGTGGATGCCATTGGCCAGGGCCAACAGGCGCGCGCCGTCGACAAAAGGGGTCAGGCCCTGCACCTTGAGGTCGAGCGTGGCTTTTTCGCCGCCTTTACGCGTGAGTACAAATTCGCGGAAACGTCCTACGGGCGGCCGCTGGCGCAACGCGTTTTCGGCCAACATGCGTTGAAACAACCGGTTGTCCGCCACCTGGTCGAGAATACCTTGGCGCAATTGCTCGCAGCCGCGTTCATCGCCCCACACCACACGCAGATCGAAATAGATGCTGGAACCCAGCAGATTCTCCGGCGTGGCTTCGCGGATAAACGCTGCAAACCGTCGCGCCCATTCCGCCCGTGACAGGCACAGCTCCGGGTTGCCGGCCATGATGTTGCCTTTGCACAGGCTGAACCCACACAGCGCCAGGCTCTGGTTGATCTGCTGCGCCAGCGGCAACAACCGGCCTCGGATCGCCGCGGCTTCGGCCGCGTCCTTGGCATCAAACAGGATGCCGTTGTCCTGGTCGGTGTACAGCGTCTGCTCGCGGCGGCCTTCGCTGCCAAAGCACAACCAACTGAAGGGCACGCCGGGGTCGCCTTTTTCGGCCAGGGTCAGCTCGATCACCCGGCACACGGTGTGATCGTTGAGCAGCGTAATGATGTGGGTGATCTGGGTGGACGAGGCACCATGGGCCAGCATGCGTTCGACCAACTGGCCGATCTCGCCGCGAATCGCCACCAGATTGTCCACCTTCGGCGCATTGCGGATGGTGCGCGCCAGGTGCACCAGGTCCACCCGTTGCAGGGAAAACAGATCGCGCTCGGACACCACGCCGCACAGGCGCTGGTCCTTGACCAGGCAGACGTGGGCGATATGCCGCTCGGTCATGGCGATCGCGGCGTCGAAGGCGCTGTGGTCCGGCGTCAGGAAGAACGGTGCCTGGGTCATATGCCCTTCGATGGCCTGGCTGAAATCGCTGGTGCCATCGGCCACCACCTGGCGCAGGTCGCGCAGGGTGAAAATCCCCAGGGGCGCCTTGTGTTCATCCACGATCACGATGCTGCCGACCTGTTGCTCATGCATCAGCGTGACGGCTTCGCGCAGCGGCGTGGCGGGGCTGCACGTGACGGGGTGGCGCATGGCCAATTCACCGAGCCGCGTGTTCAGGGAATATTGAGTGCCGAGGGTTTCCACGGCTTTTTGCTGCACCTGCTGATTCACCTGATCCAACAGGCTGCTGACGCCGCGCAGGGCAAAATCGCGAAACGGGCTGGAGAGTGCAAACAGCTTGATGAACGCCTGTTTGTTCAGTTGCAGGCAGAAGGTGTCTTCGGCGGCCTTGTGCTCGGTGCGCGTCGCGCGTTCGCCCAACAGTGCGGCGAGGGGGAAGCATTCGCCAGTGGTGATTTCAAACGTGGTTTCGGCGCTGTCTGGCCGCTCACCGACCACCCGGCCCTGCTTGACGATATAAAAGTGCTCCACCGGCCCGCCCGACGGTTTGAGGATGCTGTCGCCGGGGCCATAGAAGCGTAACTGGCACTGTTCCACCAAAAACGCCAAGTGGGCGTTTTCCATCTGGTTGAACGGCGGGAAGCGTTGCAGGAATTGCAGGGTGCCGTGGATATTTTGCAACACAGCAGTTTTCCCCGCCTGGGCGAAGGCATCAGCTTTACTCATAACAATGACCGCAGTTTTTTTGTCGTTATCGTCCCTCATGGTCGACTCCTGCGCAGCGGGTGCCCATTGGACGTAAGTCTAGGTCGATACAAACGGCACACACCTAGGGAAAAACCTTACATGACTATCGTCCAAAACCCGTAGAACGCCCACTAGGCAAACTTTCCGACGAAGTGCACATTGATCGCCCTTCCGCAGATGTCTGACGAGTGTGCTGGGAGATTGATGAGAACTGCTGAGAACCGTATGTCCGACCACGATATTTTGAGTGATGCCGAGCGCGAGGCGCTGAGCGCCGTGATGCTGGAGCCTGATTTACCGCCACAACGCGTGTTGATCGTCGACGACGACAAGGACGCACGCGAACTGCTGGCGGAAATCCTGGGGCTGGACGGTATTCGCTGCATGACCGCCGACAGTGGTGAGGCGGCGTGGGATTTGTTGAAGTCGAGCAGCTCCATCGGTTTGCTGATCACTGACCTGCGCATGGCACCCAGTAACGGCCTGGAACTTATCCGACAAGTGCGTGAGTCCACACGTGCGGCGCTGCCAATCATCATCATGTCGGGGGATGCCGAAGCGCCGGATGTGATCGATGCGATGCATTTGAGCGTGGTGGATTTTTTGCTCAAGCCGATCGATAGCGTGAAGTTGGCAAAGATGGTGAAGCGAGAGTTGGGGATGGCGCAGTAAAACCCAGCCGGATAAAAAAAGCCCTGATCGTGTGATCAGGGCTTTTTCATTTACAAGCCGTTCTTGGCCTTGAACTCCCGACGCCGACGGTGCAATACCGGCTCGGTATACCCATTAGGCTGTTTGGTCCCTTCAATCACCAACTCCACCGCTGCCTGGAACGCGATGTTGCTGTCGAAATCCGGTGCCAGTGGGCGGTACAACGTATCCCCAGCATTCTGACGGTCCACCACCGGCGCCATGCGCTTGAGGCTTTCCATCACCTGAGCTTCGTTGACGATGCCGTGGCGCAGCCAGTTGGCGATGTGCTGGCTGGAGATGCGCAGGGTGGCGCGGTCTTCCATCAGGCCTACATCGTTGATGTCCGGCACTTTCGAGCAACCGACGCCCTGGTCGATCCAACGGACCACATAACCCAGGATGCCTTGGGCGTTGTTGTCCAGTTCGTTGCGGATCTCTTCGTCGGACCAATCGGTGTTGCTGGCCAGCGGAATGGTCAGGATGTCGTCCACCGACGCACGCTCGCGCTTGGCCAACTCGGCCTGGCGGGCGAACACATCGACCTTGTGGTAGTGCAACGCGTGCAGCGCAGCCGCTGTCGGCGACGGCACCCAGGCGGTGTTGGCGCCGGCCAGTGGGTGGGCGATTTTCTGTTCGAGCATCGCCGCCATCAGGTCGGGCATGGCCCACATGCCTTTACCGATCTGCGCGCGACCTTGCAGACCGGTGCTCAGGCCGATATCGACGTTCCAGTTTTCGTAGGCGCCGATCCATTTTTCCGCCTTCATTGCCGCCTTGCGCACCATCGCGCCGGCTTCCATGGAGGTGTGGATCTCGTCGCCGGTACGGTCGAGGAAACCGGTGTTGATAAACACCACGCGCTCGCTGGCGGCCTTGATGCAGGCCTTGAGGTTGACCGTGGTACGGCGCTCCTCGTCCATGATCCCGACTTTCAGCGTGTTGCGCGGCAGCTTCAGCACGTCTTCGATGCGGCCGAACAGCTCGTTGGTGAACGCGGCTTCTTCCGGGCCGTGCATCTTCGGCTTAACGATGTACACGGAGCCAGTGCGGCTGTTCTTGCGGCTGTTGTTGCCGTTGAGGCTGTGGGTCGCGGCGAGGCTGGTGACCAGGCCGTCGAGGATGCCTTCCGGCACTTCGTTGCCGTCTTTGTCGAGGATCGCATCGATGGTCATCAGGTGACCCACGTTGCGCACGAACAACAGCGAGCGACCGTGCAGCGTTACGTCCTGGCCATCCACGCCGGTATAAACGCGGTCGGCGTTCATGGTGCGAGTAAAGGTCTTGCCGCCCTTGGCCACTTCTTCGGCCAGGTCGCCCTTCATCAGGCCGAGCCAGTTGCGGTAGATCACCACTTTGTCGTCGGCATCGACGGCGGCGACGGAGTCTTCGCAGTCCATGATGGTGGTCAGCGCGGCTTCCATCAGCACGTCTTTGACGCCGGCGGCATCGGTCTGCCCGACCGGGGTGCTGGCGTCGATCTGGATTTCGAAGTGCAGGCCGTTGTGTTTCAGCAGGATCGCAATCGGCTCGGCCGCAGGGCCCTGGAAACCGATCAACTGTGCGTCGTCGCGCAGGCCGCTGTTGCTGCCGCCCTTGAGGCTGACGATCAGCGTGCCGTCGACGATCTTGTAGCCGGTGGAATCGACGTGGCTGCCGGCGCTGAGCGGTGCGGCCTCATCGAGGAAGGCGCGGGCGAAGGCGATGACCTTGTCGCCACGCACTTTGTTGTAGCCCTGGCCCTTTTCGGCGCCGTCGGCTTCGCTGATGGCGTCGGTGCCATACAGCGCGTCGTACAGCGAGCCCCAGCGCGCATTCGAGGCGTTGAGGGCGAAGCGGGCGTTCATCACCGGCACTACCAGCTGCGGGCCGGCCATGCGGGCGATCTCGTCATCGACGTTTTGGGTCGTGGCCTGGAAGTCCGCGGCTTCTGGCAGCAGGTATCCAATGTCTTGCAGGAAGGCTTTGTAGGCCACCGGGTCGTGCGCCTGGCCGGCATGAGTCTGGTGCCAGGTATCGATCCGCGCTTGGAAATCGTCGCGTTTGGCGAGTAGGGCTTTGTTCTTCGGGGCCAGGTCATGGATGACCTTGTCGGCACCGGCCCAGAACTGGTCGGCAGTAATGCCGGTGCCGGGAATGGCTTCGTTGTTCACGAAGTCGAACAGGACTTTGGCGACCTGCAGGCCACCGACTTGAACGTGTTCAGTCATTGCTTGCCTCACTCTGCACAGCTTAAGCGCTTTTTAGATTTTCATTATGTAGTGCCAGGTTGCGCATACTACATGATGACTTGCGGTTGTGAAAATTAGACTAAATACGTCGTTTAGCGACCCACTTTGGTCGTACGGTCACAGCGGAGAACCGGATGTTCTCAAAAAACTATTGGATTGTTCCAGATAAATATAAAAATGGTACACGATTTGTTATCGAGGGCCTTCGGGTCCACCTTGTAGATTGAATTCCAGAGGGCGTTGCCATGGACCATCTTGTACTCACAATTATCGCTGCCGACAAACCCGGCCTGGTCGAGCGCATCGCGCAGAATATCGCCGCCCACGGTGGCAACTGGCTGGAAAGCCGCATGGCGCACATGGCCGGGCAGTTTGCCGGGATCCTGCGGGTCAGCGTGCCTACAGAGCACCGTCAGGCGTTGGTCGGGGCGTTGGAGGATTTATCCACCCATGGCATTCGCGTGCTGGTGGGCGAGGGCAGTAGTGGGCAAGCGTCGGCGTCCAAATCGATCATGATGACGCTGGTGGGCAATGACCGTGCGGGCATTGTGCGCGAGATCACCGCGCTGCTGAGCCAGCAGGGCGTGAACCTGGAGAGCCTGAGCACCGATGTGCGCCCGGCCCCCATGAGCGGCGATCCGTTGTTTACCGCCGAGGCGATGTTGCAGGTGCCGACCGCGTTATCCCTGGACACCTTGCAGCTGTCCCTGGAAACCCTGGCCGATGACTTGATGGTGGAACTGCACCACGAGGAATAAATGACGAGGAATAATCTGCCCACAGGGTTATGCATGGAAATCTTGCATGGGCCTGTGGATAACCTGTAGAGACCCCTCGCCAGCCCACGCCGGCCGGGGTTCTTCGCTGTTTGAGCAAAAAACGAGCAATTTCAAAAGCTTGTGCACAAATGGCGGGGACCAGGTTGTGGATAACCTTGGGGTGGATGTCTGCAAGCCACGCGCCCTGTAGCCTGCAGAGGTTTGTACGTTATTTGATCAACGTTTGCGCACGCTGAGCCAGATATCCACGCTATACACCACCAGCCCCGCCCAGATGAAGGCGAACGCGGTCAGCGTGCTCGGTGCCAGGTGTTCGCCGAACAGCAGCACGGCTTCGAGCAATACCAGGGTCGGCGCGACGTACTGCAAAAAGCCCAACGCGGTGTAGGGCAAATGCCGTGCGGCGGCGTTGAAACACACCAGCGGGATCAGCGTTACCGGGCCGGCCGCCACCAGCCACCAGGCTTCGGACGTACTCCAGAACGCCATTTGCGCGCTATGGGCGGTTGGGTTGAACAGCAGCCAGGCAACTGCAATCGGCACCAGCATCCAGGTTTCCACCACCAGCCCCGGCAGCGCCTTGACCGGCGCCTGCTTGCGAATCAGCCCGTAGAAACCGAAGGTCAACGCCAGCACCAGCGACACCCATGGCAAGCTGCCGACCTGCCAGACCTGTTGCGCCACACCCACGGCTGCCAGCCCGACGGCGACCCACTGCAAGCGGCGCAGGCGTTCACCCAGGATCAGCATGCCCAACACTACGTTCACCAATGGGTTGATGTAGTAACCCAGGCTCGCTTCCAGCATGCGCCCGGTGTTCACCGACCACACATACGTCAGCCAGTTACCCGCGATCAGCGAGCCACTGAGGGCCAGGATCGCCAGGCGCTTGGGGTTGTCGCGCAACTCGCGGAACCAGCCGGGATGCTTCCACACCATCAACAGCAAACCGCCGAACAGCGCCGACCACAACACGCGGTGCACGATGATCTCGGCGGCGGGCACGCTGGCGATGGCTTTGAAGTAGAGCGGGAACAGACCCCAGATGACGTAGGCGCTCAGGCCCAGGATGTACCCCTTGCGGGGGTTGGCGGCTTGCATTGCAGAATCCTTGCTTAGGCAGCTAACAAAGCGCGATTGTAAGGATATTTGTCCGTCAAAACAGCTTCAACGGTTCTTCATTCAAGGCGGCCAGTTGTTCGCGCAATGCCAACACCTGATCGCCCCAATAACGCTCGCTGCCAAACCACGGGAAGCTGTGGGGGAACGCTGGGTCGTCCCAACGCCGTGCCAGCCAGGCGCTGTAGTGCATCAGGCGCAATGCACGCAGCGGTTCGATCAGCGCCAGTTCACGCGGGTCGAAGTCATGGAATTCCTGGTAGCCGTCCATCAGTTCCGACAACTGTCCCAGACATTCCTGACGATCTCCGGCGAGCATCATCCACAGGTCCTGTACCGCCGGGCCCATGCGGCAGTCGTCCAGGTCGACGATATGGAACATCTCGTCACGGCACATCATGTTGCCGGGGTGGCAATCGCCGTGCATGCGGATGTTCTTGTGCGGTGTGGCTTTGTACACCTCTTCCACGCGCTTGAGCAGGTCGCGGGCCACGGACTCGTAGGCCGGCAGCAGGCTCTTGGGAATGAAATTGCCTTCAAGCAAGGTGGTGAGTGAGTCGTGACCGAAGTTCTTCACGCCCAAGGCTTCGCGGTGTTCGAACGGGCGGGTGGAGCCCACCGCATGCAAACGTCCGAGCAATTGCCCAAGGCGATACAGCTGATCGAGATTACCCGGCTCCGGCGCACGGCCGCCACGGCGGGGGAACAGGGTGAAGCGGAAACCGGCGTGTTCGAACAGGCTTTCGCCGTTGTGGATCAGTGGTGCGACCACCGGCACTTCGCATTCGGCCAGTTCGAAAGTGAAGCGGTGTTCTTCGAGGATTGCCTCGTTGGTCCAACGCTGCGGCCGATAGAACTTGGCGATCAGCGGTTCCGAGTCTTCAATGCCCACTTGATAGACGCGGTTTTCGTAGCTGTTGAGCGCCAGAACGCGAGCATCGCTGAGGAAACCGATGCTTTCGACAGCGTCGAGCACCAGGTCGGGCGTGAGTGTTTCAAACGGGTGGGCCATGCGAACTCCTGCGCGCAGCAGGGCGCCGCGTCCGGCCGGGTATGGTAACAGTGATAGGTGGTGACTGTGCGGACGCCTTCGCGAGCAAGTCGAAGCGTCGAACCGCCGCTCCCACATTCGACCGCATTCTCATGCTGGAACTCGGTCAAGTGTGGGAGCTGGCTTGCCTGCGATGAGGCCCTATCAGGCGCCGACGATACCGCCGTCATCCCGCCGAATCGCCATCACCGACGAGCGCGGCTTGCCATTCGGCAGATGCTCCGGCCAGGTCGAACCACCGGTTTCGCCTGGGTGCTGGATCCCCACAAACAGCGTCTTCTGATCCGGCGAGAAGCTGATGCCCGTCACTTCACAGGCCACCGGTCCGACCATGAAGCGGCGGATTTCCCCGGTGGAAGGGTCGGCGCAGAGCATCTGGTTATTACCCATTCCCGCGAAATCTCCCGCGTTGCTGTAGTCCCCATCCGTAAGAATCCACAGGCGTCCAGCCTTGTCGAAGCCCAACCCGTCCGGGCTGTTGAACATGTTCTGCGGGTTGATGTTCGACGAGCCACCCTTCGGCGTGCCGGCGTGCACGCCAGGGTTGCCGGCCACCACAAACAGGTCCCAGGTGAACGTATGGGCCCCGTGGTTATCGGCGTCGGCCTTCCAGCGCAGGATCTGGCCGTAGACGTTTTTCTCACGCGGGTTGGGGCCGCCCACCGGCTGGCCCTCTTCACCGCGCTTGGCGTTGTTGGTCAGGGTGCAATAGACCTGGCCGTCGGTGGGGCTGACCACGATCCATTCCGGGCGGTCCATGCGCGTGGCTTTCACCACACTGGCGGCTAGGCGCGCGTGGATCAGCACTTCGGCCTGGCTGGCGAAGCCGGTGCTGGCGTCGATGCCGTTTTTGCCGTGGGTCAGCTCGACCCATTGGCCCTTGCCCTTGGGGTGGTCGGCGTTGCCGTCGCCTGCGTCGAAAATCGCCACATACAAGGTGCCGTGGTCGAGCAGGTCTTTGTTGGCCTTGGGGTTCTTGTGGTTGATCTTGTCGCGGCTGACGAACTTGTAGATGAACTCGCCGCGCTCATCGTCGCCCATGTACACCACGGCGCGGCCGTCGCGGGTTTCTCCCAGGGCGGCGTTTTCATGCTTGAAGCGGCCCAGGGCGGTGCGTTTGGCTGGGGTGGATTGCGGGTCGAACGGGTCGATTTCCACCACCCAACCGTGGCGGTTGAGTTCGTTGGGGTTCTTGGCCATATCGAAACGCGGGTCGTGCTGATGCCAGTTGATGTCTTTGCTGGCGGCGACCACGCCATAACGTTTCTGCCCGGCATCGAAGGTTTGTTGTGGGTTGCTGCTGCCGAAGCAGTCGGTGAAGTTCTCTTCACACGTCAGATAAGTGCCCCATGGCGTCTTGCCGTTGGCGCAGTTCTGGAAGGTGCCCAGGGCTTTTTTGCCGGATTTGTCGGCGCTGGTTTTCAGCCAGTCGTGGCCAGCAGCGGGGCCACTGAGGCGGATCGGCGAGTTGCCGTGGATGCGGCGGTTGTAACGCGAGTCTTGCACGAACTGCCAGGTGTCGCCCTTGCGCCGCACTTCGATGACCGACACGCCTTCGCTGGCCTGGGCCTTGTGCACGTCTTCGGCCGATTGCGGCGCGCCGCCGTGGGCGAAGAGGTAGCGGTAGTTGGTGTATTCGTTGTTGATCGCCATCAGCGCGCGGTTGTCGTCACCGGGGAAGGCAAACAGGCTCATGCCGTCGTTGTTGTCGCCGAACTGCTGTTCCTGGGCTTTGGCCGTGCCGTTGCCGGACGGGTCGAAGGCCGGCGCGCTCTTGCTCAGTGGCTGGCCCCAGCTGATCAGCACCGACGCGCTGTAGCCCGGCGGCAAGGTGATGGCGTCGCTGGTGGCGGCGGCGATGCTGGTGAACCCCAGCAACGGGCTGGCGCTGGCGGCGTTGACGGCGAGGGCGCTGCGGGTCAGCAGGTTGCCACCCAGGAACATCGCGGCGCCACACAGGGCACCGGCGCCGATGAAACGGCGGCGGGTGAGGCCGACCATCTGCTCAAGGTCGGTGGCTTGGTTTTCTTCTAATAGGCTCATCTCAGGCTCCCTGCGGTTTTTGCAGACACCATAAGGAGCGGGCGTGACGAAATTGTTGCAGTTTAAATAGCGGGCCGCTTACACCGGCGTGCCGAGCAGCACATTGCTCGGCGCAAATTGAACCTGGATCGCTTTGCCTTCGGTCACGCGCAGCGTCTTGAGCGTGGCGGGCTGCGCCAAGGCGCACAAAACCTGGCCGTTGGGCAGGGTGACGCGCACTTCGCTGGGCCCGTCTTCGGCATCGAGAATGGCGTCGACGATGCCGCTCATGCAATTGTGTCCAGTTGTTGCGAAGGCCTCGGGTGCCAGCAACTCCAGCCAGCCGGCCTTGATCAGTGCGACCACTTCCACGCCGGTTTCCAGCTCCAGTCGCTGGGTGCTGTCGTGGGTGATCTGCGCAGCCAGGGTCAGCCCGCCGGCCAGTTGCAGGCGGATCAGATCATTGCGGCCATGCTGCTCGATGGCGACGACCTGACCATGCAGTTGGTTACGTGCGCTGGTGCGCAGCATCAAGCGGCCCAGTAGATTGAAATCGCTGGCGGCTTCGTCCGAGCCCAACACTTCGGCCTGCACCACTTGCAGGCGCTGGTAAAGGCGCAACACACGTTCACCTTCGACCGTCAACCTGGCGCCGCCGCCGCCCTTGCCGCCGACGCTACGTTCCACCAGTGGTTTTTGCGCCAAGTTGTTCAGCTCGTCGATGGCATCCCACGCCGCTTTGTAGCTCAAGCCCGCGCTCTTTGCCGCGCGGGTGATGGAGCCCTGCTCAGCGATATGCGCCAGTAAGGCAATGCGCTGGGGACGGCGGATGATGTGTTGGCTGAGGGACGTTGGCAGAGACATGGGGATACGCTTCGATGGGATAAGCCGAACGTTGCGGGCAAGGGTGACCGGAGTCAAGTCAACTGCCCGGTTTGGGCGTGCGGGCCACGCAGTACACATCGACTTGTCGTGCGCCGGCATTCATCAACAACCGCGCCAGGCTGTGGGCGGTGGCGCCGGTGGTGAGTACGTCGTCCACCAGCGCGAAGTGACGGCCTTGCACCCGTGCGTCGGGCGCCAGGGCGAAAGCGCCGAGCAGGTTGCGTTGGCGGGTCTTGGCATCGAGGGCTTGTTGGGCGACGGTTTCATGGGGGCGTAACAACAGGTGTTCATCGTAGGGGATGTTCAAGTCGCTGCTGAGCCAGCGCGCCAGCATCAAGGCCTGGTTATAGCCGCGTTCACGCAGGCGCTTGCGGGCCATGGGTACCGGCAGCAGGCAGTCGGGACGTGTGAGTCCGGTGTTGTCGAAGCGATGTTGCAGGTGCTGGGTCAACAGCCGCGCCAGCATCTGCCCCAGGGGCCAGCGCGCTTGGTGCTTGAAGCGGCTGATCAGGCTGTCGACCGAAAAGCTGTAGGTCCAGGGCGCGATCACCTGTTTAAAGGCCGGCGGATGTTTCTGGCATTGGCCGCAGATCAAGCCCTCCATCGGCAAGGGCAGGGCGCACAGGTTGCAGTGTTCTATCAGCCACGGCAGCTCGGTTTCGCAGACGTTGCACACAGAGTCGGCCGATTCCGTCGCCTCATCGCAGATTAAACAGGTTTGGGTGTTTTTTGACCAGATGTAAACCTGGTGTTTGTAGCCTGGTTGACAGTGCATGAATCTTCCTTAAATATGCCGAGCATCCGTGTCGTGCCTGTGGGTATTGCCCTTCCCGCAGCGCTTGCCAAAGCATAATCAAGGAATCGCCCATGAGCGCCAGCACCACCGCCACTTTGCGTCACGATTGGTCCCTCGCCGAAGTCAAGGCCCTGTTCGTACAGCCGTTCAATGACCTGCTGTTCCAGGCGCAGACCGTGCACCGCGCGCATTTCGACGCCAACCGTGTGCAGGTGTCGACGCTGCTGTCGATCAAGACCGGCGCCTGTCCAGAAGATTGCAAATATTGTCCGCAGTCGGGCCACTACAACACTGGCCTGGAAAAAGAGAAGCTGATGGACGTGCAGAAGGTCCTCGAAGAGGCTGCCCACGCCAAAGCCATCGGCTCGACCCGCTTCTGCATGGGCGCCGCCTGGAAGCACCCGTCGGCCAAAGACATGCCCTACGTGCTGCAGATGGTCAAAGGCGTGAAGGCCATGGGCCTGGAAACCTGCATGACCCTTGGTCGCCTCGATCAGGACCAGACCGAAGCCCTGGCCCAGGCGGGCCTGGACTATTACAACCACAACCTGGATACGTCGCCGGAGTTCTACGGCAGCATCATCACCACCCGTACCTACAGCGAGCGCCTGCAAACCCTGGCCTATGTGCGGGATTCGGGGATGAAGATCTGCTCCGGTGGCATCCTCGGCATGGGCGAGTCCCTCGACGACCGCGCCAATTTGCTGATCCAACTGGCCAACCTGCCGGAGCATCCGGAGTCGGTGCCGATCAACATGTTGGTGAAAGTGGCCGGTACACCGCTGGAAAACGCCGAAGACATCGACCCATTCGACTTCATCCGCATGCTCGCCGTGGCGCGCATCCTGATGCCGCAGTCCCATGTACGCCTGTCGGCCGGTCGCGAAGCAATGAACGAGCAGATGCAGGCCCTGGCGTTCTTCGCCGGCGCCAACTCGATTTTCTACGGCGACAAACTGCTGACCACAGCCAACCCGCAGGCTGACAAGGACATGCAACTGTTCTCGCGCCTGGGCATCCTCCCGGAAGCCCGTGAAGAACACGCGGATGAAGTGCATCAGGCGGCGATCGAGCAGGCGTTGGTGGAGCAGAAGAGCAGCGAGCAGTTCTATAACGCTGTGGTGTGAGGGATGTCTTTCGATCTCGCCGCGCGCCTCGCTGCCCGCCGTGCCGAACACCTTTATCGCCAGCGCCCGCTGCTCGACAGCCCCCAAGGCCCGGAAGTGGTGGTGGACGGCAAGCCGCTGCTGGCGTTCTGCAATAACGATTACCTGGGCCTGGCCAATCACCCGCAAGTGATTGAAGCCTGGCGCGCCGGTGCGTCCCGCTGGGGCGTGGGCGGCGGTGCTTCGCACTTGGTGGTCGGGCATGCGACGCCGCACCATGAGCTGGAAGAAGCGCTGGCCGACCTTACCGGCCGTCCGCGTGCGCTGCTGTTTACCACCGGCTACATGGCCAATCTCGGTGCGGTCACGGCGTTGGTGGGGCAGGGCGATACGGTGCTGGAAGACCGGCTCAACCATGCCTCGTTGCTGGATGCGGGCCTGCTGTCGGGGGCGCGTTTCAATCGCTACCTGCATAACGACGCTGCAAGCCTCGCCAAGCGCCTGGAGAAAGCTACCGGCAATACCCTGGTGGTCACCGATGGCGTGTTCAGCATGGACGGCGACCTGGCCGACCTGCCCGCCCTGGCCCGTGAAACCAAGGCCAAGGGCGCCTGGCTGATGGTGGATGATGCCCATGGTTTCGGCCCATTGGGTGCCAACGGCGGCGGTATCGTCGAGCACTTCGGCCTGAGCCAGGAGGACGTACCGGTCCTGGTTGGTACCCTTGGCAAGGCGTTCGGCACGGCCGGCGCTTTTGTGGCGGGCAGTGAAGAACTGATCGAAAGCCTGATCCAGTTCGCGCGCCCGTACATCTACACCACCAGCCAACCGCCGGCACTGGCCTGCGCCACCTTGAAAAGCCTGGAGCTTTTGCGCACCGAACATTGGCGACGCGAGCACCTCAACGGCCTGATCCGCCAGTTCCGTCACGGCGTCGAGCAGCTTGGGCTGGACCTGATGGACAGCTTCACGCCGATCCAGCCGATCCTGATCGGCGACAGCGCCAAGGCCATGCGCCTGTCGCAGATGCTGCGCGAGCGCGGCCTGATGGTTACCGCGATTCGCCCACCCACCGTGCCGGCTGGCAGTGCGCGTTTGCGCGTGACCTTGACGGCGGCCCACACCGAGGCGCAGGTGCAGCTATTGTTAAACGCATTGGAAGAATGTTTCCGCTTGTTAGGCGCCACGGAGCCCGACCATGCGTGATCGACTGATATTGCTGCCGGGTTGGGGCCTCGGTGTATCGCCGCTGGAACCGTTGGCCGCTGCATTGCAAGGCCTGGACGAACACCTGCAGGTGCAGATCGAGCCGTTGCCCGCACTGGATTCCAGCGACCTGAATGAATGGCTCGACGAACTCGACGCCACGCTGCCGGACAACGCCTGGCTGGGCGGTTGGTCGCTGGGTGGCATGCTCGCTTCGGAGCTGGCGGCGCGGCGTGGCGAACGTTGCTGCGGCTTGCTGACGCTGGCGAGCAATCCGTGTTTTGTCGCCCATGAAGGTTGGCCCAGCGCGATGCCCGCCGAGACGTTCGATGCGTTTCTCGCCGGTTGCCACGCCGACTCCCAAGTGACCCTCAAGCGTTTCGGTTTGCTGTGTGCCAAAGGCGCCGAAGACCCGCGTGGGTTATCGCGCTTGCTGGTCAGTGGCGCGCCGAACACGCCTTCCAGTGTGCTGATGCCCGGCCTCGAACTGCTCGCCCAACTCGACACCCGCGAAGCCTTGCTGGCGTATCGGGGTCCGCAGTTGCACCTGTTCGCCGGGCTGGACGGATTGGTGCCCGCCGAAGCCGCCAGCGACCTGCTGGCACTGCTGCCCGATGTTGAAGTCGGCCTGATTGAACAGGCCGGCCACGCGTTTCTTCTGGAAGACCCCCACGGTGTTGCGGGGGCCATCCAGGCTTTTTTGCATGAGTGCGTCGATGACTGATTTATCCCACGCCCCGCTGCCGGGTGCCTTGCCCGACAAACGCCAGGTGGCGGCGTCGTTTTCCCGTGCAGCCGCCAGTTACGACAGCGTTGCCGAGTTACAGCGCGCAGTGGGCAGCCAATTGCTGGCACGCTTGCCGGCTGACATTGCGCCGCAACGCTGGCTGGACATGGGCTGCGGCACCGGTTATTTCAGCCGCGTGCTGGCCGAACGTTTGCCCGCCAGCCAAGGCATTGCACTGGACATCGCCGAAGGCATGCTCAATCACGCGCGTCCGCTGGGGGGGGCGCAGCACTTCGTCGCAGGCGATGCCGAGCGCTTGCCGCTTAAAGCTGACAGCGCGGCGCTGATCTTCTCCTCCCTCGCGGTGCAGTGGTGCGCCAACTTTGAGGCGGTGCTCAACGAGGCCTACCGCGTGCTGCAACCGGGTGGCACGTTCGCTTTTGCCAGCCTGTGTGTGGGCACCCTGGAAGAGCTGCGCGAAAGCTGGCGCGCGGCGGATGGCCTGGTTCACGTCAACCGCTTTCGTACGTTCGAGGCTTATCAGCATCTGTGCGCAGCCAGCGGCTTGCGGGTAGTGAGCCTGGAGCGCCGCGCCCACGTGTTGCATTACCCGGACGTGCGCAGCCTCACCCATGAATTGAAGGCCCTGGGTGCGCACAACCTCAACCCCGGCCGGCCGGGAGGGTTGACGGGGCGCGCGCGGATTGTTGCACTGGTGCAGGCGTATGAGCGGTTCCGCCAGGCCCAGGGCCTGCCGGCGACTTACCAAGTGGTGTATGCCGTACTGGAGAAACCTCTATGAACGCCGCCTACTTCATCACTGGCACCGACACCGATGTTGGCAAGACCACCGTCGCTGCTGGCCTGCTGCACGCGGCGCGACAAGCCGGCAGAAGCACTGCCGCTGGCAAGCCCGTGGCTTCCGGTTGCCAGGTCACGCCCAAAGGCTTGCGCAACGCTGATGCGCTGGCGTTGCTGGCCGAATGTTCGTTGCCCCTGACGTATGCCGAGGTCAACCCGGTGGCGTTCGAACCGGCCATCGCGCCGCATCTGGCGGCGCGGGAGGCGGGCGTCTCTCTGACCGTGCAATCGTTGCTCAAGCCCATGCAGCAGATTCTGGCGCGCGAAGCGGATTTCACCTTGATCGAAGGCGCAGGCGGTTGGCGGGTGCCTCTGGCCGATCAGGCGAACCTGTCGGATTTGGCCATGGCGCTCAAGCTGCCGGTGATCCTGGTGGTAGGCGTGCGCCTGGGTTGCATCAGCCATGCCTTGCTCACCGCCGAAGCCATCGCCCGCGACGGTTTGCAGCTGGCCGGGTGGGTGGCGAATATCATCGACCCCAAGACCTCCCGTCTGGAAGAAAACCTCGCCACCCTGGCCGAACGGCTGCCTGCGCCCTGTCTGGGCCGTGTACCGAAACTCAAGCAGGCGGGGGCTGAAGCGGTGGCGGAATACTTGCAGCTGGACCTGCTTGACTGATTTTGGCTATCGCTAAGGCATTATGCTATTAGTGTTTTTGACGGGCGTTTTGCGGGCAACTCTGCTTCAATCACGGTTCACGATTCTCTAAAGGCAGGCTTACGCCATGGAAATCTCTGGAAGCAGCGCGTTTTATTCGGGCCTGAGCAGCATTCAGACCGGGCAGAACCGTGTCGACCAGGCCGCCGGCAAAATCGCCAGCGCCGCGACGACCCAGCCCTCGGATGCGCAAAGCGACCGCCTGCAAGCCAACGACCGTGCCCAGCCGTCCAACTCGGCCAGCAACATGGTCGAAATGGCCCAAGGCAAATTCCAAGTGGAGCTCGGTGCCAAAGTCGCCAAGGCTTCGGATGAAATGCTCGGCACCCTGATCGACACCTACGCTTAATCCCCTCTGACTCCCACCGGCCTCTTACTGAGGTCGGTTGTGCTTGCACAATTCTTGATTCCCTTCTGAACTCCTTGTGGCAACCCGCCGCAGGCGTCGCCGTGCGCGCCTTTGATTCACGTCATGACAAACGGCATCCGGACGACGCTTGACATCCCAAGGTGGTAAACGTATGTTTCAAACACCTGTTTGACCGCCACAACAATTCCACGCGGTTGTTCATTCCAGATACATCAGCAGAGGTTTATCGCTATGCCTGACTACAAGGCCCCCTTGCGTGATATTCGCTTCGTTCGTGACGAACTGCTTGGCTATGAAGCGCACTATCAGAGCCTGCCGGCTTGCCAGGACGCTACCCCGGACATGGTTGACGCCATCCTTGAAGAAGGCGCCAAGTTTTGCGAGCAAGTACTGGCACCGCTGAACCGCGTGGGCGACATCGAAGGCTGCACCTGGAGTGAGTCGGGCGTTAAAACCCCAACCGGTTTCAAAGAAGCCTACAAACAATTCGTCGAAGGCGGCTGGCCAAGCCTGGCCCACGACGTGGAGCACGGCGGCCAAGGCCTGCCGGAATCCCTGGGCCTGGCCGTAAGCGAAATGGTTGGCGCCGCCAACTGGTCGTGGGGCATGTACCCGGGCCTGTCCCACGGTGCGATGAACACCATCTCCGAGCACGGTACTCCCGAGCAGCAAGAGGCTTACCTGACCAAGCTGGTGTCGGGTGAATGGACCGGCACCATGTGCCTGACCGAGCCACACTGCGGCACCGACCTGGGCATGCTGCGCACCAAGGCCGAGCCTCAGGCCGACGGTTCCTACAAAGTCTCCGGCACCAAGATCTTCATCTCGGCCGGTGAACACGACATGGCCGACAACATCGTCCACATCGTACTGGCCCGCCTGCCGGACGCACCGGCCGGCACCAAAGGTATCTCGCTGTTCATCGTGCCTAAGTTCCTGCCGAACGCCGACGGTTCGATCGGCGCGCGCAACGCCGTGACCTGTGGATCCCTTGAACACAAGATGGGCATCCACGGCAACGCCACCTGCGTGATGAACTTCGACGCGGCCACCGGTTTCCTGATCGGCCCGGCGAACAAAGGCCTGAACTGCATGTTCACCTTTATGAACACCGCTCGCCTGGGTACCGCGCTGCAAGGCCTGTCCCACGCCGAGATCGGCTTCCAGGGCGGCCTGAAGTACGCTCGCGATCGCCTGCAAATGCGCTCCCTGACCGGCCCGAAAGCGCCGGACAAAGCTGCCGACCCAATCATCGTGCACCCTGACGTGCGCCGCATGCTGCTGACCATGAAAGCCTTCGCTGAAGGCAACCGTGCGATGGTGTACTTCACCGCCAAGCAAGTGGATATCGTCAAGTACGGCACCGACGACGAAGCCAAGAAGCAAGCCGACGGCCTGCTGGCGTTCATGACCCCGATCGCCAAGGCGTTCATGACCGAAGTCGGTTTTGAATCCGCCAACCACGGCGTGCAGATCTACGGCGGCCACGGCTTTATCGCCGAGTGGGGCATGGAACAGAACGTTCGCGACAGCCGCATCTCGATGCTGTACGAAGGCACCACCGGCATCCAGGCCCTCGACCTGCTGGGCCGTAAAGTGCTGATGACCCAGGGCGAAGCGCTCAAGGGCTTCACCAAGATCGTGCACAAGTTCTGCCAGGCCAACGAAGGCAACGAAGCGGTCAAAGAGTTCGTTGCACCGCTGGCGGCACTGAACAAAGAGTGGGGCGAGTTGACCATGAAGGTCGGCATGGCCGCGATGAAAGACCGCGAAGAAGTGGGTGCCGCCTCGGTGGACTACCTGATGTACTCCGGTTACGCGTGCCTGGCTTACTTCTGGGCCGACATGGCGCGCCTGGCTGCCGAAAAATTGGCTGCCGGCACCACCGAAGAGGCGTTCTACACCGCCAAGCTGCAGACTGCGCGCTTCTACTTTCAGCGCATCCTGCCGCGTACCCTGGCCCATAAAGCCACCATGCTGTCGGGCGCAAACAACCTGATGGACATGAAAGAAGAAGACTTCGGCCTGGCTTACTAAGACTTACCGGGTTCTCGTGAAGCCGCCGCGCCCCTTGGGTGCGGCGGTTTTTTTATGGGTGATAAAAAACCACAGCACAGCGCTCAGGGATTGCGTTCGGCTGCCGTTACAGTGATGGCAATGTGATACATGCGTGCCAGGTTGTGCTTAACTGTCTGCATCAAGGCACAGTGCCATCATTTTTTGCGGGTCGGAGTTTACCCTTGTCGCGCGTGTCCGCTGTACGTTTCAGCCACTTTTTACCTTCGTTGCTGCTCTTGCTGGCCGGGCTCTCGGCTGCGTACGTCAAGGACCTCAACGTCTTCTTCACGTCACTGTTCAATGTGTTGCCGACCCTGGTGCTGTTGCTCGGCGGTTCGTACTGCGCGGTGTATCGCCGTCAGCGCGAACTGTTTCTGATGATCACGGTGTACATCGCCTACTTCCTGCTGGATACCCAGACCGATTTCTACCGCGACAACGGCCGCGTGCGCGAAGACGCGGCGGTGGTGTTTCACCTGTGCTGCCTGCTGTTGCCGCTACTGTTCAGCATCTACGCGCTATGGCAGGAGAAGACCCACCTATTCCGCGACTTCGTCGCCCGTGGCGCGGTGTTGCTGGCGATCGGCAGCGTGGCGCTGGCGCTGGAGCAAAGTTATCCCCAGGCCGTGCTCAATTGGCTGGCGGAGATTCGCTGGCCCGCGCTGCATGGCAGCTGGATGAGCCTGATCCAGCTGTCATACCCGATGTTCCTGATCGGCTTCCTGACCCTGGCGGCGCAGTACTGGTATCAGCCACGTCCGCTGCACGCCGCGCAACTGGTGGGTTTGCTGGGGATGTTCTGGATGTTGCCGCAGACGTTCATCCTGCCGTTCACCCTGAACATCATGTGCAGCCAGGTGATGCTGATGATTGCTGCCGGTGTGGCACACGAGGCTTATCAAATGGCCTTTCGCGATGAACTCACCGGTTTGCCGGGGCGTCGCGCACTGAACGAACGCATGCAGCGGCTGGGGCGCAACTACGTGCTGGCGATGAGCGACGTCGACCACTTCAAGCGCTTCAACGACACCCATGGCCATGATGTCGGCGACCAGGTGCTGCGCCTGGTGGCGAGCAAGCTGTCCAAGGTCAACGGTGGCGGGCGCGCTTATCGCTATGGCGGTGAGGAATTTGCCGTGGTGTTCGCCGGCAAGACGGTGGAGGAATGCATGCCGCACCTGGAGGAAATCCGCGAAATCATCGCCGACTACGACATCAAGCTGCGCAACTCGGACCGCCCTCAGGACGATCATCAAGGCCGTCAACGCCGTTCCGGCGGTGGCGCATCGAGTGTTTCGGTAACCATCAGCATCGGCGTGGCCGAGCGCCAGGCCGAGCAGCGCACGCCGGAAGAAGTGCTCAAATCCGCCGACCAGGCGTTGTATGCCGCCAAAGGCGCGGGGCGCAACTGCGTGGTCGCCGCCGGGCAAACCCGTCGTGGCGCGGTGCGCATGGAGAGCGCTGCCGGTTGAGTGATGGCGCTGTATTCAGCAGCGCTACAGTGATTGTCCGAGGCAATGCCCGGCAGTAGGTTGAAACCATCTGCTGACGGAGACATTGCCATGCCTGACTACAAAGCCCCCCTTCGCGACATGCGCTTCCTGATCGACAACGTGTTTGATTTCCACGGCCATTACGCCGCCTTGGGCGCGACCGATGCCAGCCCGGACATGGTCAGCGCGATTCTCGAAGAAGGCGCCAAATTCTGCGAAAACGTCCTCGCGCCGCTCAACCGCAGCGGCGACGAAGAAGGCTGCCATTTCGACAATGGCGTGGTGACTACGCCCAAGGGTTTCAAGGAAGCCTTCGCCCAGTACGTGGAAGGTGGCTGGCACGGTGTGGCGGCAGACCCGGCCTACGGCGGCCAGGGCTTGCCGTCGTCGCTGGGCCTGGTGCTCAGCGAGATGATCGGCTCCAGCAACACGTCCTGGGGCATGTACCCAGGGCTGACCCACGGCGCGATGTCGGCGATCCACGCCCACGGCACCGTCGAGCAGAAGGACACGTTCCTCAGCAAACTCACCGCCGGCGAATGGACCGGCACCATGTGCCTCACCGAAGCCCATTGCGGCACCGACCTGGGCCTGATCAAGACCCGCGCCGTGCCCCAGGCGGACGGCAGCTATGCGGTCACCGGCAGCAAGATCTTCATCTCGGCCGGCGAGCACGACATGAGCGCCAACATTATCCACCTGGTGCTGGCCAAACTGCCGGACGCACCGGCGGGCACCAAGGGCATCTCGCTGTTTATCGTGCCCAAGTTCCATGCGGATTCGGGTGAGCGTAACGCGGTGCACTGCGGCTCCATCGAACACAAGATGGGCATCAAGGGTTCGGCCACCTGTGTGCTGAACTTCGACGGCGCCAAGGGCTTCCTGATTGGTGAGGCGAACAAAGGCCTCAATTGCATGTTCACCATGATGAACCACGCGCGCCTGGGCACCGGGATGCAGGGCCTGTGCAATGGTGAGGCGAGCTTCCAGGGCGCAATCAAGTACGCCAACGACCGCCTGCAGATGCGCTCGCTGACCGGCGCCAAGGCTCCGGATAAAGCCGCCGACCCGATCATCGTGCATCCCGATGTGCGCCGCATGCTGCTGACCATGAAGGCCTTCAACGAAGGCAATCGCGCACTGACCTACTTCACCGCACAGTTGCTCGATACCGCGCACCTGAGCAGCGACGCCACCCAGCGCCAGGACGCTGAAGACCTGCTGGCGTTTCTCACACCCATCTGCAAAGCCTTCATGACCGACACCGGCCTTGAGGTGACCAACCACGGCATGCAGGTCTTCGGCGGTCACGGTTACATCCGCGAGTGGGGCATGGAACAACTGGCTCGCGATGCGCGGATTGCGCCGATCTATGAAGGCACCAACGGCATCCAGGCCCTCGATCTGCTGGGGCGCAAGGTGTTGGGCAGCCAGGGCAAGTTGCTGCGTGGGTTTACCAAGATCGTGCATAAGTTCTGCGCGGCGAATGCCGAGCATCCGCAGCTCAAGGCCTATGTAGGGCAGCTCAACCAACTGAACGGGGAATGGGGCGAACTGACCACCCAGGTCGGCATGGCCGCGATGAAGAACCCCGATGAAGTGGGTGCGGCGGCCGTGGATTACTTGATGTACAGCGGCTACGTGATCCTCGCCTACCTGTGGCTGCGCATGGCGATGGCTGCCCTTGAGCAACCGGACTTGGATTTTTCCAAGGCCAAGCTCGCGACCTGCGACTTCTATTTCAAGCGCCTGCTGCCACGTACCGCCACCCACCGCGCTGCGGTGGAAGCGGGCAGCGAATGCCTGATGAGTCTGCCTGCGGAGGCGTTTGCGTTGTAATGACTTAAAAATACCAATCAGTCACAAGTGGACCCTATGTGTCTGAAAAGTTGTTCGGGTACACTCTGAGCCTGTAAAACCGACTCTTACCGAATTACTTTTCACGTTCTCACGAGGTTTGCCATGGCTGATTACAAAGCGCCGCTGCGTGATATGCGCTTCGTCCTCAACGAAGTCTTTGAGGTCGCCACCACCTGGGCCCAATTGCCGGCATTGGCAGACACCGTTGACGCCGAAACCGTAGAGGCCATCCTCGAAGAAGCCGGCAAGGTCACCGCCAAATCCATCGCCCCGCTCAGCCGCGGTGGCGATGAACAGGGTTGCCGCTGGGACAACACCGCAGTGTTTACGCCGGATGGTTTTCCACAGGCTTACAAAACCTATGCCGAAGGCGGCTGGGTGGGCGTAGGGGGTGACCCGATGTTTGGCGGCATGGGCATGCCCAAGGCGGTGTCGGCCCAGGTTGAAGAGATGATCAACTCGTCGAGCCTGGCGTTCGGTTTGTACCCGATGCTCACCTCCGGCGCCTGCGTGTCGATCAACACCCACGCCAGCGAAGCACTGAAAGCCGCTTATCTGCCGAAGATGTATTCCGGCGAATGGGCTGGCTCCATGTGCCTGACCGAGGCCCATGCCGGTACTGACTTGGGGATTATCCGCACCAAGGCCGAGCCCCAGGCGGACGGTTCCTACAAAGTCAGCGGCACCAAGATCTTTATCACCGGCGGTGAACACGACCTCACCGACAACATCATCCACCTGGTGCTGGCCAAGCTGCCGGACGCACCGGCCGGTCCCAAGGGCATCTCGCTGTTCCTGGTGCCGAAGTTCATGGTCAATGCCGACGGCAGCCTGGGCACACGTAACACCGTGAGTTGTGGTTCCATCGAGCACAAGATGGGGATCCAGGCGTCGGCGACCTGCGTGATGAACTTCGACGAGGCCGTGGGTTACCTGGTGGGCGAGCCGAACCGTGGCTTGGCGGCGATGTTCACCATGATGAACTACGAGCGCCTGGGCGTGGGCATCCAGGGCCTGGCATCCGGCGAGCGTTCCTACCAGAACGCCATCGACTATGCGCGCGACCGCGTGCAAAGCCGTGCGCCAACCGGCGCTCAGCACAAAGACAAAGTGGCCGACCCCATCATCGTGCACCCCGATGTGCGCCGCATGTTGCTGACCATGAAGGCCGCGAACGAAGGTGGCCGGGCGTTCTCCACCTATGTGGCGACGCAACTGGACATCGCCAAGTTCAGCGAGGATGCCGCCGCGCGTGAGCGTGCCGATAACCTGGTCGCCCTGTTGACCCCGGTAGCCAAGGCGTTCTTGAGCGACCTGGGCCTGGAAACCACTGTGCTCGGCCAACAGGTGTTCGGCGGCCATGGCTACATTCGCGAGTGGGGCCAGGAGCAACTGGTGCGTGATGTGCGCATCACCCAGATCTACGAAGGCACCAACGGCATCCAGGCACTGGACTTGATGGGGCGCAAGATCGTCGGCAGCGGCGGGGCGTTCTACACCCTGTTTGCCGACGAGATCCGTGCTTTCATTGCCTCGGCGGGTGCCGAGTTGACGGAGTTCACCAAGCCGCTGGGCGCAGCAGTAGATAACCTGGATGAGTTGACCGCCTGGGTGCTGGACCGCGCCAAGACCAACCCGAATGAAATCGGCGCGGCGTCGGTGGAGTATTTGCACGCCTTTGGCTACATGGCCTACGCCTATATGTGGGCGCGTATGGCCAAGGCTGCGTTGGGCAAGGAATCTGAAGAAGACTTCTACGCCAGCAAATTGGGCACTGCACGCTTCTACTTCGCGCGCTTGTTGCCACGCATCCACTCGCTGAGTGCCTCGGTTAAAGCCGGTAGCGAATCTCTGTTCCTTCTGGATGAGGCCCTGTTCTAAGGGCTTGGAGGGCGTGTAAGCATTCTCTTACATGACGTGCTGCTAATCGTCCTCTATCGCCAGATTGGATCCACGGATAATCTACTTCACATGGACGTCGCGCAGGAAGCGCAAAGCAACAACACGGACACGTAGGATTCTGCCAGGACGGCGGAGTGAAATGGATGTCAGGGAAACAGTCTGCAAAGCCCCGCTTCGGCGGGGTTTTCTTTTGCCCGCGAAAAAGTCAGCTCCTTGAGTTCAGGGCTGCGCCTGCGGGGCATTCATCACGTCTTCCAGCAGGGTGCGCAGCAACGCCACCGTCGCTTGCTGGCGCTGCACATCGCGGCACACCAGGCCGACTTTCAGCGGCACTCTGGGTTCACTCAAGGGTTTCCACAGCAGCGACTGGCTGTTGTGTTCGTCCTGAGAGCGGCCCGGTAGCACCGTCGCCAGTTTTGTGTGGGGCAGGCTGTCGAGAATCCCCACCATGGTGTTCAGCTCCGCCTGTACTTGCGGGCGTCTTCCGAGGTTGGACAGCTGTCCTTGCCAGATCTGCCGGACCTGGAACTCTTCCCCCAGCAGCAACATCGGCAACTCCGCCGCCTGCTTCAGCGAGACTTTCTTGAATTCCCGCAAAGGGTGATCCTCGGGGATGACCACCCTCAGTTCATCTTCATACAGCAACACGCCATGCAGCCCCGGCTGGCGTGGCGGCAAGTAGCTGATGCCGATATCCAGCGAGCCGTTGAGCAGTCGGCGCTCGATCTCAAGCCCGGTCAATTCGTAGATCTGCACCACCAGATGTGGCTGGGCCTTGCGCACGCGCTCCAGCATCTGCGGGACCAGGCTGGTGTGTACGGTTTGCAGTACGCCGATAGCCAGCGTGCGCATCGCCTGGCCCTTGAAATTGCGCAAGGCTTCAACCGCCTGTTGCATGCCGTCGATCAATGGCAGCGCGTGGTTGTACAGTGTGTGCGCCGCCAGTGTCGGCAGCAGGCGCTTGCTGCTGCGCTCGAACAGGCTCACATCCAGGTTCTGCTCCAGTTGGCGGATCTGCTGGGACAGCGCCGGTTGAGAGATCGACAGGCGCTCGGCGGCACGGCCTACGTGGCCTTCCTCATACACCGCGACGAAATAACGCAGTTGCTTGAAATCCATAAGACTTACTTATCGAAAAAGCTGGAAAAACGAAATGGCTGTTGGCCCCCGAGGCGCCTAGTCTAGCGCCTATTCGCAGGGCTTACAGGGCCGGATCGGGCAATGAACAGCGTTTATGTTGATAGCGTTTACATAGGCAAGGCAAAAAACCTCAAGGCAGCACAGGCGTGTCGCACCGACCAAGGTCCGGTTGCTATTGGGGGCGAGCTATGAATCTGTTTCGTCGCCCCGCGCCGAGCCTGGACGATTTGATGTTCGAAGCGCCCAGCGATACTTCTTCCAGCGACTCCCTGATGCCCTCCGTCGCTCGCCCTGCGCAAGTTTTCGTACGCGGACAAGGCTCCTGGCTGTGGGACAGCGAGGACCGTGCCTACCTGGATTTCAGCCAGGGCAACGCGGCCAACAGCCTCGGCCACAGCCCTCAAGTGTTGATAAAGGCGCTGACGGACCAGACCCAGGCGCTGATCAACCCCGGCAACGGCCTGCATAACCGCGTTCAACTCAACCTCGCTGAGCGCCTGTGCCATCGCACCGGCAGCGATCAGGCATACCTGCTCAACAGCGGCGCTGAAGCCGTTGAAGCCGCGATCAAGTTGGCGCGCAAATGGGGCCAGCTGCATCGCGGGGGAGCGCATCGCATCCTCAGTGCCAGCGCAGGTTGCCATGGCCGCAGTTTTGCAGCGATGTCGGCGTCGGCGGGTGGTCCAGAAAACCGTTTCGAACCGCAATTACCCGGCTTCAGCCATGTGCCCTTCAACGACCTGCCGGCGCTGCATGCGGCCGTCGACGCGCAAACCGTCGCCATCCTGCTCGAACCGATCCAGGGCGAAGCGGGCGTCATTCCTGCGACCGAGCATTACCTCAAAGGCGTCGAGCGCTTGTGCCGTGAACTGGGGATCCTGCTGATCCTCGACGAAGTGCAAACCGGCATGGGCCGCTGCGGCACCTTGCTCGCCGAGCAGCAATACGGCGTACGTGCCGACATCATCACCCTCGGCAAAGGCCTGGGCGGCGGGGTGCCCCTTGCAGCGCTACTGGCGCGTGGCAAAGCCTGTTGTTTCGACGTGGGCGAGTTGGACGGTACTCACCACGGTAATGCACTGATGGCATCGGCCGGGCTGGCGGTACTCGATGCCGTGCTGGAGCATGGTTTTATGGACCACGTGCGTGAGTCCGGCGTGTATCTGGGCGAAGGTCTTGCCCGCCTGGCCTACCGCTACGACCACGGTCAACTGCGTGGTCACGGCCTGATGTGGGGCCTGACGTTGTCAGATGATTCTGCGGATGCTGTCGTAAAGGCAGCGCTGCACGAAGGCCTGATCCTCAATGCCCCGCAACCCAACTGCCTGCGCTTCACCCCGGCCCTGAGCGTGAGCAAAAGCAACATCGACGAAATGCTCCTGCGCCTGGCCCGCGCCTTCTCCCGCGTGCGCACCGCTCAACTGCAATGCCGCAAGGGCATCGCCGTTTAACCCCCTATTCCTGAACCGTCTCGCGGTCTACGCGGCGCCTCCGGCCTGATTCTTTTAGCTGGGGGCGTTTTTTTGGGCGTGTCATTTTTGGATTGAAAATGTTGATTGAGCGTTTGTGAAAACAATGGCTTTTTAGCGGGCATCGGCAAGGACTGCCGATGGGGCGCGGGGAGTTTTAGCGTGCTTCATTTTCAATCTGTACCACTGGGTGGTATGTTTGTGGGAAGGGATATCCATGAGGCTTAGGTTGTTCAAAACCCGTAACTTCGCTGATGCAGCGAGCAGAGCCTGGATCTGTGATTCTGAGCTAAGAGAAGCGTTTGGCGAATTGCTCAAGGGCCAAGCGGATGATCTGGGTGGTGGTGTTTGGAAGAAGCGCCTGAAGGAAAACCGGCACCGCTCCATCGTGTTGGCAAAGGGCCGGCATTACTGGGTTTATCAATCTCTTTTTGATAAGCAGAGACAGGCCAATATCAGCCCTAAGGAATTGGGTAGGCTTCGTGCGCTGGCTAAGGTCTATGAAAACTTAAGCGAAGCACAGCTCCGATACCTTCTGGATGCCAAGGATTTTGTGGAGATACATCATGACCAAAAAATATGAAAGCGAAGTACTTGAGTCTGTTCACCAGTCTGCCCTAGCACTGTACGCAATTGGCGCTATCAGCAAAACCACGCTTCGCGAATATGACGAGGCCTGCTTATCTGCGGTCCCTGAGCAAATCCCGGCCGAACAAATCAAGCAGCTTCGTGAAAGCAGCCATGTGAGCCAGCCTGTGTTCGCCCGCTACCTGAACACCAGCGCGTCCACCGTGAAAAAGTGGGAATCCGGCGAGAAACAACCCAGCGGCATGGCGCTCAAATTGCTAAGCATTGTGAAGAAGCACGGCTTGGAGATTCTTGCCTGACAGTGGCCCAACGCCAGATCCCACTGAACCCTCACGAACGCCCAAGGTCGATTAGCTACACGGCTCACACGAGCCGATTTTCTGGAGCTGACCCCATGGATTTCATTCGTATCATCATCGCCATTCTGTTGCCGCCACTGGGTGTGTTCCTGCAAGTGGGTTTCGCCGGCGCGTTCTGGCTGAATATCCTGCTGACCCTGTGCGGCTACATCCCTGGCATCGTGCACGCGGTGTACATCATCGCCAAGCGCTGAGGCCGTCAGCCTTTTGCGATGAGCCGTGAGTTGCGCTCGTTGCGAAAGGCCAACTGCTCGATGGTCTGGGTGGCGTGTTCGGCTTCTTCCCGCGCTTGCAGGATGAGGCCGTGCTGCTCGGACTTGCTGCACACCGGGTCGGCATTGCTCGCGTCCCCCGTGAGCATGAAGGCCTGGCATCGGCAGCCGCCGAAATCCTTTTCCTTTTCATCGCATGACCGGCATGGCTCGGGCATCCAGTCGTAGCCGCGAAAGCGGTTGAAGCCGAACGAGTCGTACCAGATGTGCTGCATGCTGTGGTCGCGCACGTTGGGAAACTGCACCGGCATCTGTCGGGCGCCGTGACAGGGCAGGGCCGTACCGTCTGGTGTCACGGTCAGAAAGATACTGCCCCAGCCGTTCATGCAGGCTTTCGGGCGTTCCTCGTAGTAATCCGGGGTGACGAAAATCAACTTGCACGGGTGACCTTCGGCTTCCAGCTTGGCGCGGTATTCGTTGGTGATGCGTTCGGCGCGCACCAGTTGCGCCTGGGTTGGTAATAGTCCGACACGATTGAGCTGGGCCCAACCGTAGAACTGGCAGGTGGCGAGTTCGACGAAGTCCGCTTCCAGCGCAATACACAGCTCGATGATGCGGTCGATCTTGTCGATATTGTGCCGATGGGTGACGAAGTTCAGCACCATCGGGTAACCATGTGCCTTCACCGCACGGGCCATTTCCAACTTTTGCGCGAAGGCTTTTTTAGAGCCGGCCAGCAGGTTGTTCACCTGTTCGTCGCTGGCCTGGAAGCTGATCTGGATATGGTCCAGGCCGGCTTTCTTGAAGTCGCTGATCTTCTGCTCGGTCAAGCCGATGCCGGAGGTGATCAGGTTGGTGTAGAACCCCAGCCTGCGCGCCTCGGCGATCAGCTCGGCCAAGTCTTGACGCACCAACGGCTCACCGCCGGAAAACCCCAATTGTGCGGCCCCCATCTCGCGGGCTTCGCGAAACACCTTGAACCACTGCTCGGTACTCAGCTCCTTGCCCTGCTCGGCAAAGTCCAGCGGGTTGGAGCAGTACGGGCATTGCAACGGGCAGCGGTAGGTCAGCTCGGCCAGTAGCCACAGTGGCAAGCCAACCGGCGGTTTTTCAGGCAAGGGTAATCCAGTGCTCTGCACGGGCGACCTCCATGAAATCCTCGATGTCTTTACCGAGTTCTGGCACGCCGGGGAACTGTTTATCCAGCTCAGCGATGATCGCCGCCACGTCGCGCTCGCCGTCGATCAAACCACCGATCAGCGCAGCGCTGTCGTTGAGCTTGATCATGCCCTCGGGGTAAAGCAGCACATGGCCTTTTTGCGCGGGTTCGTACTGGTAGCGATAGCCCTGGCGCCAGGTGGGTGTCTTGCTGCGATCAAAGCTCATAGGGGGATCCCTTTATGCCACACCCGTTGGTCGGTCACGCTGTGATACGGCGGGCGTTTGAGTTCGTAGGCCATGCTCATGGCGTCCAGCATGCTCCACAAAATATCCAGTTTGAACTGAAGAATTTCCAGCATGCGTTCCTGGCCTTCACGGGTGGTGTAGTGCTGCAACGTGATCGCCAAACCGTGCTCCACATCACGACGAGCCTGGCCCAGGCGGGTGCGGAAATATTCATAACCGGCCGGGTCGATCCACGGGTAATGCTGCGGCCAGCTGTCGAGGCGCGACTGGTGGATCTGCGGCGCGAACAATTCGGTCAGCGAACTGCTGGCGGCTTCCTGCCAACTGGCGCGGCGGGCGAAGTTGACGTAGGCGTCTACCGCGAATCGTACACCGGGCAGTACCAATTCCTGCGAGCGCAGTTGATCCGGGTCGAGGCCCACGGCCTGGCCCAGGCGCAGCCAGGCTTCGATACCGCCGTCTTCACCGGGGGCGCCGTCGTGGTCTAGCAGGCGCTGGATCCACTCGCGGCGGATCTCGCGGTCTGGGCAGTTGGCCAGGATCGCGGCGTCTTTCAGGGGGATGTTCACCTGATAGTAAAAACGGTTGGCGACCCAGCCCTGGATCTGCTCGCGGGTCGCGCGGCCTTCGTACATCGCCACGTGGTAGGGGTGATGGATATGGTAGAAGGCGCCCTTGGCACGCAGGGCGGCTTCGAATTCGGTGGTGGTCAATGGCGTGTCAGTCATGTCGGTCGCTCCTACAATTCAATGCTCATGCCGTCGTAAGCCACTTCGACATTGCGTCGCACCAGTTCCGCTCGCTCGGGGGAGTCTTCATCGAGGATCGGGTTGGTGTTGTTGATGTGGATAAGCACTTTGCGCTGCTCGGGCAATTGCTCCAGCACTTCCAGCATGCCGCCGGGGCCGTTCTGCGCCAGGTGGCCCATTTCGCGGCCGGTGCGGGTGCCGACGCCACGGCGCTGCATTTCGTCGTCGTCCCACATCGTGCCGTCCACCAGCAGGCAGTCGCTGTTGGCCATGATTTCCAGCAGCGGCGCGTCCACTTTACCCAGGCCCGGCGCGTAGAACAGTTTGCCGCCGGTGCGCAGGTCTTCGACGATCAGGCCGATGTTGTCGCCGGGGTGCGGGTCGAAGCGGTGCGGCGAGTAGGGCGGTGCGGCGCTGCGCAGGGGCAGTGGGGTGAAGCGCAGGTTGGGGCAGGCCGGAATGGTGAAGCTGGCGTCCAGCTCAATGCGGTTCCAGGCCAGGCCGCCGTTCCAGTGGGTGAGCATGGTGAACAGCGGGAAGCCGGAGCTCAGGTCTTCATGGACCATGTCGGTGCACCACACTTGGTGCGGGCAGCCTTCGCGCAGGCTCAACAGGCCGGTGGTGTGGTCGATCTGGCTGTCCATCAGGATGATTGCGCTGATGCCGGTGTCGCGCAGGGCGCGGCCGGGTTGCATCGGTGCAAAGCCCTGGAGTTGCGCGCGGATATCCGGCGAGGCGTTGCACAGCACCCAGTTCACACCATCGTCGGAGATCGCGATGGACGACTGGGTACGCGCCTGGGCCCGCAGGCTGCCATCACGAAAACCCGCGCAGTTCACGCAGTTGCAGTTCCACTGCGGGAACCCACCGCCGGCGGCGGAACCTAGAATCTGGACAAACATGGCAGCTCCATCAAGCTCAAAACAAAAACGCCCCGGGCGAACCGAGGCGTTGTATTACCCAGCGGATTAACGGCTGGCGAAGTACATGGTGACTTCGAAACCGATGCGCAGATCAGTGTAAGCAGGTTTGGACCAGGTCATATTCTTACTCCTACGAAGGGATGGGACGTTTACTACCAAGTAATACATATAGTCCACCTCCAGTCGGAGATGTTCAGATGTGTGCGTAGGAATGTTACGCAATTCTTTTCAAGTTAGCGCTGTCTTGGCGGAAAAAGCCTTTTGCAAGGGTGGCAATGATCAGTCTGCCGCTTGCCAGGTTGCCGAGATACGCGGGCCGTTGGTCACGCAGCGCCAGCCGCCTGCGGCGTCGTTCAATTGCTGGGCGGCGAGCTGTAATGCTTCGCGGGTATAGGTTTGGATGTGGGATTGAAGGTCAGCCAGGTAGCCCGACGAGTGGCCCGCCAGATGGGCGTGCCACAACAATTCGGCGGCTTGGGCGCTGGGCAGCTCCTGTGCTGAGAATTGCTGTGCCAAAGTCATGTTGCCCAGGTCGGCGCTGCTATCGATCAGGGCTGGCAGTTGTTTCAGGAATACGTGCAGGTGATCAACGATACCTTCCAGCGACACGCTGGGGGATTGCACGCCGAATAGCAGGCCGGTCTGCCCATTGATCTGTCGGATGCCGCTGAACACGGCGTAGCCGATTTGCAGCTCGACGCGCAGGCGCTGGTAGAACGGGCCTTGGAGCAAATGGCCAAGCAATCGCCAGGCGGCTTCATCCGCCAGGGACTGACTTGGCGTTGGGCAAAACAGCAGCAGTGCGGCTTCGTCAGCGTTGGTTTCAATCTCATGCCAGATACGCTGGCCGCTGAGAGCGGGCAGAACATGATCGAGGTGTGCAGGCTGCCCTGGCAGACGGGCCGCTGCGGTCTTGATCGCGGCTTCAAGCGTTGCCGAGAAACCCAGTCCCAGGCCGTGCCAGCGCGCAGTGGACCAGGATGCCGATTCGGGATTGTGACCGTTGCAGCACGCGGGCAGCGCCTTGAGCAATTCACGGATGGCGATCATCTGCGGTAAGGCGGGTGGGGCTTCTTGCGGTTGATTCAGGCTTTGCGCCAACGCGTCCAGCACGGCCGGCATGGGCTCCTGCAGCCCAATCATGTTCACCTGCCAGTCTTGGCCCAGGCTTTCGAACGACAATTCGACGCCCGCCTGACGGGCATGCTCGCGCAACGGCTGCAAAGCGTTTTCCAGGCCGGAAGGCGCTGAGCGCCATTGCAGATACAGCGCACCTTCATCACCGTCGTTTGCCAATGCCTGGCTGAATGCCAGCGCCGACACTTCCCTACGTCCACGGGAGCGATCCTGCGCAAAGGTGCGCAAGCCCCGGTGAGCGCTGGTCTGGCCGCGAATCAGGCCGGCGCGTTCTTCCTTGACCGGTGGGCGCAGGAATGGGTTGTTCGGTGGCAGTTGCCATGAGTGCTCGGAGGGCGGCAGGTGCAGCGAATCAAGCAGGGCCTTGAGGGCGACGACGTCCTGTTCCGACAGCCCTTTGCTGTCATTTCGGGCCAAGGCCAGGGCGCCTTGGACCTGCTGTTGACGCGCGGCCAGCAGCGCAAACTCTTCCCGCAGTGAAGTCCAGTCGCTGTGTGCGAAAAAGCTCAACCAGTCGTGCAGCAACGCCTCGATTTGCGTAGCCGATTCGCCTGGGGTGGTGAAGTCGATATCCAACACAGCCTGCCCGGCGAAGTCATAAATCACAGACGCCTGCAGGGCAGCCGCCAGTTGCCGCGTCTTCAATTCAGCCAGCAATCCGCCGGGTGCCGAGGCGTTAAGCCAGGTGCAGAGAAACGCCAGTGCTTCCCGTGGCGTATTGCAGGCGATGACGTGGTGCAGGTGATGGTGGGTGATGCGCTGATAGCTCCACGCAGCGCCCTGCATCAATGCCGGTGGAGCGGATTGTGGGCGTAGCGGTCCTGAGGTGAGTTGCTCGCTGAACAGCTGTGCCAAGGCTTCCAACGCTTCCAGTGATTGCGGACCCGCCAAGCTCAAGGTCATCTGCCCGCTCTGATAGAACTGCGTGTGGAATTCCTGCAACGCCTGCTGAAATGCCTCACGCTCCACCGGCAGGCTGTCGCGGTTGCCTGCATGGAAACCCCGCAGCGGATGATCCGCCGCCAGCCCTTCCAGCAACGCGACCTGCTGCTGCGCCTTGGCATCGCGGGACCAGGCGACAAACTCGGCGTGCAGCACCTCGCGCTCACGCAACTGGTCCTCCAACGCCAGGCGCGGGTGGCTCAGCATGTCAGCCAAACGCTCCAATCCACCGGCAAACAGTGCAACGGGCAGCTCAAAGAAAAACTCCGTGGTGCGCTCACGGGTGCTGGCATTGATCTGACCCCCATGACGTTGCACGTAGGCCATCAACCCTTCGTTCGTGGGAAAACGCTCGGTGCCCAGGAACAGCAGATGTTCGAGGAAATGCGCCAACCCCGGCCACGCCAGCGGCACGTCATGGCTGCCCGCGGCTACGCGCAAAACGGCGGCGCAACGTTTGAGACGTGGCGCATGCTGCAAGGAAACCCGCAAGCCATTGGCGAGGGTCAGGTGAAGGTGATGAGGGTGGGCCGGCGCAGGCATGGGCACTTCCGAAACGTGGGATGTGCCTATGCTAACAAACCGGCTGGATCAGGGCTTGTGCAGCACGCCGTATAACTCGGGGCGGCGGTCCTGCAAGTAGTGATTGGCGGCACGGGCGTCGAGGATCGACTGGCGATCCACCTCTCCGACGATCAGCGCTTCATCCAGGCCCGCCTGGGCTATGCGCTGGCCATTCGGCGCGGCGATGCTGCTTTGCCCGCAATACTGGATCTCGCCTTCGTGCCCGCAATAGTTGGCGTAGGCCACATAACATTGGTTCTCGAAGGCCCGCGCCCGCACGGTGACGTCGGCAACAAAGTCGAACGGCACCATATTGGCGGTGGGCACCAGGATCAGTTCGGCACCGGCGAGGGCCAGGCGTCGGGTGTTTTCCGGGAACTCCAAGTCGTAGCAGATCAGGAAACCCAGCTTCCAGCCGTTGAGCTCCACCAGCGGGAAATCATCGCCGCCGGCACTGAACATCGAGTGGTCCAGGTCGCCAAACAGGTGGGTCTTGCGGTAGTTGCACAAGCGCTGGCCGTGGGCGTCGATCAACTGCACAGCGTTGTAAATCTTGCCGTCCTCGGCCCGCTCCGGGTAACCGTAAAGAATCGCCAGCCCTACACTTTTGGCCAGTTCGGCGATCGCCTGTGCCGACGGCCCATCCTGCGCCTCGGCCAAGGCGCCAACCGCCTCGGTGCCGATGTTGTAGCCGGTGAGGAACATCTCCGGCAGCACCAGCACATCGGCGCCGGACGCCTCATGCGCCAAAGCGTGCAGGCGCTTGAGGTTGCCGGCCACATCCAGCGGCAACGGTGGGCATTGGTACAGGGCGACGCGCATGTTCAACTCCTTAGTCGGCCAGGGCGATCGGCCCGATTTCATCGAATACGTCACCCGGTCCTGGGTTTTCCGGGTGAGTGCTGCCACCGAAGTGGGTCATGATGCCCCACACCGCGTTCAGAGAGGTCTGCACCGCGCCCTCGACCCAGGCTGGGGTCCACGACACATCATCACCGGCGATAAAAATCCCACGTTGTTCGGCGGGCATGTCCTTCTGCATGAAGTGCGCATACATACGCTGGTTGTAGCGATAGTGGCCCGGCAGTGCGCCTTTGAAGGCCCCGAGGAAATGCGGGTCGGCTTCCCATGACACGGTGATCGGGTCACCGATGATGCGTGCCTTGATATCGACGTTCGGGTAGATCTTTTTCAGGGCGTCGAGGGCCAGTTTTACACGCTTGTCGATGGGCTGCGGCAGCATTTTCAGGGCGTCGCTCATCCACGAGTACGACAGGCAGATCACCCCCGGCTTGTCGTCGCCGTTATCGAACAGGTAGGTGCCACGGGTCAGGCGGTCGGTGAGGGTCATGCTCATGAGGTCGCGGCCGGTTTCAGGGTCTTTGTCTTTCCAGAACGGGCGGTCGACCATCACGAAGGTTTTCGACGACTGCATGTAGCGCGTGCGGTCCAGGGCCATCCACATCTTTTGCGAGAACAGCGTTTCGTCGCATTCGATCTGGGTGGTCAGCAGCCAGCTTTGGCAGGTGGTCAGCACCGCGGCGTATTCGCGGGTGTCGCCATAGTTGTCGGTGACGGCGAAACGGCCATCGGCGGCATGGGCGATACGTTTCACCCCGGCCCGAGGCGCGCCCCGGTGTAGCGAACTCAGGCTGGTGCCGGCTGGCCAGTGGGCGCAGCGCTCCGGTACATGGCGCCAGATGCCCATCGGCACCTGGGCCACACCGCCGACCACCAGGTGTTGATGGTCGTCGCAGTTGGTCATCACCACACGGAAGATTTCCAGCATGGAGTTGGGGAAGTCCGAGTCCCAGCCGCCAGTGCCAAAACCGACCTGGCCGAAGACTTCGCGGTGCAGGAATGACAGCTTGGCGAACGCCTTGGAGGTCGCGACGAAGTCGTAGAAGGTGCGGTCATCCCACAGTGGCACCAGCTTGTTCCATAGCTCCTTGAGGCGCGGCACGTCACGGTCGCGGATGGCCTGCTGGATATCGCCGAACTGCGAGCCAGCTTCCAGGGCATCGGCCCAGGCGTCCGCCACTTCCTGGAACAGCACCGGCAAGTCGGAGAGTTTTTGCGCGTAGTGGGTCTGGCCTTCAAGGTCGATGACCGTACTGCCGGACGCCGGGGTCAGTGGGTTGGGGAAAGGTTTGGTTTCCAGCCCCAGCTTATCGACATAGTGGTAGAACGCGGTGGACGACACCGGAAAGCGCATGCCGCCCAGCTCGGCAATGATGCCTTCGGCACCTTCGAAGGCTTGGGAGCGCAGACGGCCGCCCATTTTCGAGGCTTCGTACACTACCGGCTTGAGGCCGAGCTTCATCAGCTCGTAGGCGGCCACCAGGCCCGCGATCCCGGCGCCGACGATCGCCACTTCGGCACCGTGGTGGGCGGCGGGGATGCTGCCGAGGCCGGCCGGGTGTTCGATCCAGTCATCAAAGGCAAACGGAAAGTCTGGGCCAAAGATGGTGATGGGCTTTTTACCGTCTGCAGGGTGGCGATTGTTTTTGTTGAACGTGTTCATGGCTGACCTTGCTGGATACCCGGCGGGGCACGACCCGCTGAGTATAGGAAAAGATGGCAGCCAGTTTAGTGAGCGTTGCGTACGTTAATAAGACGCAATGTGTCGTCGAATTGATCTGTTTTGAGTCAAAGTGACGAGTTGCGTGGTCAAACTGGCTGTCCACGATCCAATTTGTTACTGAGGATGATCGAAGTCGTGGTTTTCTCCACGCCGTCCACGCTGCCGATCTGGTCGAGCAATTGGTCCAACTGCTCAGGCGAATCCGTGCGCAGCCAGGCGACGTAATCGAACTCGCCACTCACTGCGCACAGCTGCTGCACCTGGGCCATGGCGCTTAACCGGCGCAACACCTCTTTGCCAGAGCGCGGTTGCACGGTGATGCCCACGTAGGCTTGCAAACCTCCGTCCGCCACCCGCTGGCTCAGGCGCACGCCATACCCGGTGATCACCTGGGTTTTCTCCAGGCGCGCCAGGCGAGAGGTCACCGTGGTGCGTGCGATGCCCAGCTGCCGGGCCAGCATGGCCACGCTTTCGCGGGCGTTGATCTGCAAGGCGGCGATCAGTTGGCGATCGATTTCATCTAGGGCGGGCAAAGTGAGGGCTCCGAAACGGCGGCAATAAGCAGGCATCTTACAGGCTGGCGTCAGCGAGCAGGCAGCGGGCAAACAGTTGCGGTACGGGGAGTTGGCGCTGGTTATAGCGACTGAGCAGGATGATTTCGCGGTAAAAGGTCAGGCTGCCCAGCGGGATAATTCGTATCTTGGGCGAGCGTTCCAGCCACAACCCGGCCTGAGGAATCAGCGATACACCCAAGCCGCACTCGACCATCTTGACGATGGCCTCCAACTCGTCCAACTCCAGCGCCACCTGCACATCGAGCTTCTGCTCACGCAGGAATCGACTGACCAACCGACCACCAAATGAGGCACGGTCATAACGCACGTGAGGCTGCGTCGCGAGCAGTTGCAGAGGGTTATCGCCCGCCAGCGTGTCAGGCACGATCAGCACAAACGGCTCCTTGCGCAGCACCTGCACATGCAACTCCTTGGGCAGGTCGAAGGGCGGACGGATGATGATGGCCGAGTCCAATTCGCCTGCATCTACCTGGCTCAACAGCTCCAGGGACACCCCCGGTATCAGCTTGCACTCCACCGCCGGCGCCGCCTGGCGCAAACGCACCAGCGCCTGGGGCAGCACACCGGTTTGCGCGGTAGTGATGGCCCCGACTTTCAACTCACCCCGGTACTCGTTGGCGTCTACCGGCACTGCCATGCGGTTGAAGGTTTCCAGAATCTCCTTGGCCAGCGGCAGTGCGCGTAGCCCGGCAGCATTCAGCGTGGCCTGGCGTCCGGTGCGGTCGAACAATGGCACGCCGAGGGCCTGCTCCAATTGACGAATTTGTGCACTGACCGCCGACTGCGTCAGCCCGATATGCATACCCGCCGCCGCAAACGTACCGTGCCGGGTTACCGCAATAAAGGTTTTCAGTTCGCGCAGCATGGGCCTCTCGATTGATCGAAATAATTTGAGCTCGACACAAAAACTATCGTCTTTTCATCGTCAGGAGCAAGGCTAAACTCGATGCACTTAACGCCCATAGAGGTTTGACCTGATGACACTTGCGCCTTTTCACCTGGCAATTCCGGTATTCGATCTGGCCGCCGCGCGGCACTTCTACGGCGACGTCTTCGGCCTGGAAGAAGGCCGCTCCAGCGACCATTGGGTCGACTTCAACTTCTTCGGCCACCAATTGGTGATCCACGAACACCCGAAAACTGCCTCGCAGGAGGCCGCCCACACCAATGCCGTAGACGGCCACGACGTGCCTGTGCCGCACTTTGGCGTGGTGCTGGGCTGGGACGATTGGCATGCCTTGGCGGAGCGCTTGCAGGCGCGGAAAACCCGGTTCGTGCTGGAACCGCATATTCGGTTCAAGGGGCAGGTGGGGGAACAGGCAACGCTGTTTCTGTTTGATCCGTGCGGGAATGCGCTGGAGTTCAAGGCGTTCAGGGATATTGGGCAGTTGTTTGCGAAATGAGGCTGCCAGACACACAAAAGCCGCGCAATGCGCGGCTTTCGAATTGGTGGGCCCACACGGACTTGAACCGTGGACCAAAGGATTATGAGTCCTCTGCTCTGACCAACTGAGCTATAGGCCCTGTAACAGGTCGCGGATTATAACGATGGTTTCCCCGCTGTGCCATCCGAATAATCCTCAATGCGCATACGAAGAAACGTAGCAGCAAAAAGCTCCGGCGGTAGCGGCAGGCTGACGATGTAGCCTTGCATCTGTTCGCAGCCTTCGGCCGCCAGGAAGGCTTGCTGTGCGGGGTTCTCCACGCCTTCGGCGATGATGGTGAATTGCATGCTGTGGCCCAGGGCGATGATGGCGCGCACGATGGCGGCGTCGTGGGGGTCGTCGGGCAGGCCGCGGACGAAGGACTGGTCGATCTTGAGGAAGTCCAGGGGCAGGCGCTTGAGGTAGCTGAGGGATGAATAGCCGGTGCCAAAGTCATCAATGGCCAGCTGTACGCCAAGGTCTTTGAGTTGGTGCAACACCTCCAGCGCCTCTTCAGCCTGGCTCATGATGAAATTTTCGGTGATTTCCAGTTGCAGACGGCCGGGGGCGAGTCGGTAGTCATGCAGCAACTGTTTGATACGGCCCAATAAGCCGGGGTGACGTAACTGCGCGCCGGCCAGGTTGACCGACAACGGACCGAAATCGTCGAAGTGGCCTTGCCAGGCGTGCATTTGCCGGCAGGCTTGTTCCAGTACCCAGTCGCCAATTTGCAGGATCATGCCGTTTTCTTCGGCCAGGGCGATGAAGTGTTCGGGGGGGACGTCGCCAAAGGTGGGGTGGCGCCAGCGGATCAAGGCTTCGGCGCCGATCAGTTCGTGGGTCGTCAGGCTCAGTTTGGGCTGGTAGTAGAGGCTCAACTCATCGCGCTCGATGGCGCGGCGCAGTTCGTGTTCGAGTGCCACGCGTTCGTTGGCCTGGGCGGTGAGGTCTCGGGTGTAGCTTTCGACCCGGTTGCGCCCTTTGGCCTTGGAGCGGTACATCGCCGCGTCAGCGTTCTTGACCAGCGTGGCAACGTCGGTGCCGTCCTCGGGGTACAGGCTGGTGCCGATGCTGGCGCTGATAAAAAACTCGTGCTCACCCGCCTGGAACGGCGGTGTGAAGCAGGCCAGCAGTTTATTCGCCAGGTACTGGGCGTCGCTGGCGTGCTGCAAGCCGGGGAGCAGGATGATGAATTCGTCGCCGCCCAGGCGGGCGACGGTGTCGATGTCGCGCAGTTGTTCCTTGAGGCGTACGGCGATGTCTTTGAGCAGCAGGTCGCCGATCGGATGGCCGAGGCTGTCGTTGATGTGTTTGAAGCGGTCCAGGTCGAGAAACAGCACGGCGCCCTGTTTACCGGTTTCCTGATGGCCGTTGAGGGCCGCTTGCAGCCGGCTTTCGAACAGCGTGCGGTTAGGCAGGCCGGTCAGCGGGTCGTGGTGCGCCTGGTAGTCGAGGCGGGCCTGGGCGAGTTTGAGGCTGGAGATGTCGGCAAACACTGCGACGAAGTGCGTGATCAACTGGTCGCGATTGCGCACGGCACTGATCGTCAACCAGCTTGGGTACACTTCGCCGTTCTTGCGACGGTTGGAAATCTCGCCCTGCCAGTGGCCCTGGGCAGTCAACTGGTGCCACATGGCGGCGTAAAAGGCGCTGTCATGCAGGCCGGATGCCAGCAGGCGCGGGGTGTGGCCGAGGGCTTCGGCCTCGCTGTAGCCAGTGATCTCGGTGAAGGCACGGTTGACGGCGCTGATGTTCTGCCGGGTGTCAGTGATCAACACACCTTCAGCGGTGCTCTCGAACACCGTGGCGGCCTGTTGCAGTTTTTCCTGCATCAGCTGGCGCTCGGTGATATCGCGGGCAATGGTCAGCATGCAGTCTTCGTCGCCGATCGGCAACGGGCGGCTGGACAGTTCGCACAGGCGGATCTGCCCATCGCTGCGGCGGATATGGCAGATGAAGTCACGCACAAAACCATCGCGTTGCATCATTTCCAGCATGTGCTTGCGTTCGTTGAGGTCGACCCAAATGCCAAGGTCCAAGGTCGATTGGTCGAGGGAGGTGGCGCTGGTGAAGCCGGTGATCCGGCTGAAACCATCGTTCACTTCAATCAGCAGGCCATCGCGTTGTCTGCTCAGCAACAAGCCGTCGGGGGAGGCGTGGAAGGCTTTGGCGAATTTCTCCTCGGAGGTTTGCAGTTGCTGCTGGGTTTCCTTGAGTTGGGTGATGTCACGCACCACCACGACGATGGCTTCTGTGGTGTCGAGTTGGAACGGCTCGGCGGAAATCAGCCCGGTGAAGGCCTGACCGTTGCTGCGCAGAAAGGGCATTTCCAGGTTGCGGATGCTAGTGGTCTGCACCCGCTGCAGCAGGTCGGGACCGACGCCCTGAATGCCCCAGATATTCAGCTCGGTAGCGGTTTTACCGACGACCTGTTCGGCCGTCAGGCCAATCTGGTCTTCAAACGCCTTGTTCACTTCCAGTAGGCAGCCATCAGACAGTCGCGCGATCACCAGCATGTCCGGGCACTGTTGGAACACCGAGGCGAATTTTTGCTCGGACAGCTGCAAGGCTTCCTCGGTGCGCTTGGCCTCGCTGATATCGATCATCAAACCGCGCAGAACCGGCTCATGACCATGTTCGATCAGGCTGACAATGTCACGCACCCACAAGCAACGGCCGTCAGCGGTGATCACCCGGTAATCAATGCTATGGTCGCGGTTAGCGCGGGTTTCGCGATAGCAGTAGGCTTCGGTGCGGATCAGATCGGCGGGGTGAATGATGTTGCGCCAGAAGCCTGGGATCAGCCAGTGCGCACGCGGGTAACCGAGCAAATCTTCAGCGTGGGGCGACACATAGCTGTAGGTGAAGTCGGTGATACTGGCTTCCCAGGCAATGGCGGACAGGCTCTCCACCAGGCCGCGATAGTGGTACTCGCTGCTGCGCAGTTCCTGTTCGAGGGCAACACGGCGGGAAATTTCCGAACTGAGTCGGCGATTGATCCGAATCACCACGGCCAATACGGTACTCAGCATGAGCACTGCGGGCAGGCCGTAGGTCAGCAGGTCGGTCCAGAAGGTGCGGTGATCGGTAAAGCTGCCGACCCAATGTTGCTGGATGGCGTCGGTTTCTTGTGGGCTGAGGTCGGCGAGTACCTTGTCCAGAATGCCCACCAGCATTTTGTTGTCACGCGGTACGCCCATCGCCAATTGGTAGCGGTAGGGTGTTTCGCCGCTGACGTACAAGCCGTCGAGCTTGAGTTGGCGCAGGCTCCAGACGCTGGAAGCCAGGTCGCCGACCACCGCATCCACTTCATCGGTCGCCAGGGCTTGCAGCGTCGAGCTGACATTCGGCATGGCCACCAGGTTGAGATCCGGGTGATGGGTGCGCAGCAGCTCATGGGGGGCGTAGTTTTCCACCACGGCAATCTTCAAGCCGTAGAGGTCTTTCAGGGTACGTGGTTTGGCGCCGCCCTCATGGGCCAGGATAACGATGGGGAAGTCCAGGTAAGGCCGTGTGAACGCCATATAGCCCTGGCGCTCCGGCGTGGACATGATGCCTGGCAGCAGATCGAGCTGATTGTTACGGGCCTGTTCCAGTACCGCACTCCAGTTCGCCGGCTCGATCAATTTGACGCGCACGCCAAGGCGGTCCTGGATCAGGCGCACATAATCCGCTGCCAAGCCTTGGTAGCGGCCATTCTCGTCACGGTATTCAAAGGGTGGCCATGACGCATCCACCCCGAGGCGCAACTCCTGATGGTCCGCCAGCCAGCCACGCTCATCATCACTAAGAGTCAACGCGCCAGCCGTTGCGGTCCAGGTCAGCAGCGACAGCAGCAACACAGTCGGCAATCTGGGCATAACGGTCTCGTTATGGCACGGGGAATGTTTCGAGTGTAGACGGGCATTGCGGGGGAGGAGGGGGGGGCGCAGGATTTTATCGATACAAAACAAAACCCCCGGCCTGGGCCGGGGGTTCTGGTATCACTCGTCGAGGAAGGAGCGCAGATGCTCGCTTCGCGTCGGGTGGCGCAACTTGCGCAGCGCCTTGGCTTCGATCTGACGGATCCGCTCGCGGGTCACGTCAAACTGCTTACCGACTTCCTCAAGGGTGTGGTCGGTATTCATGTCGATGCCGAAACGCATGCGCAATACCTTGGCTTCACGGGCAGTGAGGCCGGACAGTACGTCGCGAGTCGCTTCTTTCAAGCTCTCAACGGTGGCGACATCGATTGGCGACTGCATGGTCGAGTCTTCGATGAAGTCACCCAAGTGGGAGTCTTCGTCATCACCAATCGGGGTTTCCATGGAGATCGGCTCTTTAGCGATCTTCAATACCTTGCGGATCTTATCCTCAGGCATTTCCATGCGTTCGCCCAGCTCTTCCGGGGTCGGTTCACGACCCATTTCCTGCAACATCTGCCGGGAAATACGGTTGAGCTTGTTGATCGTCTCGATCATGTGCACCGGAATACGGATGGTGCGGGCCTGGTCGGCGATCGAGCGAGTGATCGCCTGACGGATCCACCAGGTGGCATAAGTCGAGAACTTGTAGCCGCGACGGTATTCGAACTTGTCCACGGCCTTCATCAAGCCGATGTTGCCTTCCTGGATCAGGTCGAGGAATTGCAGGCCACGGTTGGTGTACTTCTTGGCGATGGAGATCACCAGACGCAAGTTCGCTTCAACCATCTCTTTCTTCGCGCGGCGGGCCTTGGCCTCACCGATCGACATGCGACGGTTGATGTCCTTGATCTCGGCAATCGTCAGACCGGTTTCGGTCTCCAATGCTTGCAGCTTCTGCTGGCAACGAATGATGTCCGGCTGCAGGCGACCAATGGCTTCGGCGTATTTCGCCTTGCCCTTGGCCAGTGCGTCGGTCCAGCTTTCGTCTACTTCGTTGCTCGGGAACTGGCGCAGGAAGTCGGCACGCGGCATGCGCGCATCACGGACACAGAGCTGCATAATGGCGCGCTCTTGTGCGCGCAGACGCTCCAAGGCACTGCGAACACGCTCAACCAGGCCTTCGAATTGCTTCGGTACCAGCTTGATCGGCATGAACAGCTCAGCCAGGGCCAGCAGCTCGGCGATTGCCAGCTTGTTGGCGCGACCATGCTTTTTCAGGGCCTTGCGGGTGATTTCCATTTGATCGGAAACGGCACCGAAACGCTGGGCAGCGATGATCGGGTCTGGACCGCTTTCAACTTCATCTTCGTCGTCGCCGCTGGCTTCAGCGTCGTCGTCTTCGGAGTCGTCGTCCGCTTTCGCAGCCTTGGCATCGACTGGCGGCGGCACTTCGGCGGCCGGCGGCGCAATGCCGTCGTCCGGGTCAATGTAGCCACTCAGTACGTCGGACAGGCGACCACCTTCGGTGGTGACGCGGGTGTACTCGGAGAGAATATGGTCAACCGTGCCAGGGAAGTGCGCGATTGCGCCCATCACTTCACGGATGCCCTCTTCGATACGCTTGGCGATTTCGATTTCGCCTTCGCGTGTCAGCAGCTCGACGGTACCCATTTCACGCATATACATGCGCACAGGGTCGGTGGTACGACCGATATCGGTCTCCACAGCAGCCAGCGCGGCAGCCGCTTCTTCAGCGGCAGCCTCGTCGGTATCGGCGTCCGCCAGCATAAGGGAATCCTTATCTGGCGCAGCTTCGAATACGTTGATCCCCATGTCGTTAATCATGCGGATGATGTCTTCCACCTGCTCTGGATCTGAAATATCCTCAGGCAGGTGGTCGTTGACCTCCGCGTAAGTCAGGTAACCCTGCTCACGACCGAGAACGATCAACTCTTTGATACGAGACTGCTGTTGCGCTTTTCCGGACATAACACCCTATCCACTGAAGGTCTTGGCGGGCAAAAAACAAGCCGAGGATTATACCCGAGCTATGACCTCACACGCCAGCTGAGGTCGGGTTTGATGCGGAAACATTCTGTTTTAAGAGGTCGCGCATCTGTTTTGCTATCTGAATTTGCTCTTCAGCCGATAATCCAGGCTGCCTTGCTCTCTTGATGAGTTCGTCGAGGGTCTGCGTGTGCTGACCCGCGGATAACCTAGTAATGGTGTCTAAAAACTGTTGTTCAAGGTTATCGCCGTCAATTAGCCACTCCTTTTCTGCGAGTGCTTTCAATAACCGGCCTTGTTCGGTGCCATGCCAACGCGCCATCAACTGAATGGAGTTTAGCTTAGGATTTTTCTGTACCGCCTCGATCAAGGCGATCAGTACCTGGGCATAAGTGTTACTTGCGTTGGCAAAGTGATCGGCGCTCTCGACTTTTTCCGCCAATTGCGGGTGGTGGATGAGCGTGCGCAGGGCAATGAGCGTTGGCGCCTCTACAGCAACCGGCGTTCGTGGAGCGTAAGCCTCGTCGCGATCACCGCGCTTGCCGTTCTTGCTCCAGGGTTTCTTTTCCCATTTCTTGCCGTCGTTGCCAGACTTTTTCGGTGTCCACTCCTGCTGGGGCGCGTAGGCCTCCTGCGGTTGGTGGAAGTCTGAATAGTCAGGCATGGCGTCGTAATCCATGCCTGGGTCGTAGGCCGGCGGCGGCGCATCATGCGGCGCGTTGTGCACCAGCTGGCTGACGGCTTCGCCGCTTAGCCCGGTGATTTCCTGCAAGCGCATGCGCATCAACGATTTCAGGTTGGCGCCGGGGACTTTGTCGATCAGCGGCGCCGCAAGGGTGGCCATATGGGCCTTGCCTTCAAGGGAGCGCGGGTCGGCTTCCTCGGTCAGTTGCTGGAAGAAGTAGTCTGCCAGCGGTTGAGCGTGTTGATTGATGCGTGCGCGGAATGCATCGGTACCTTCAGAGCGAACCAGGGTGTCCGGGTCTTCGCCTTCGGGCAGGAACAGGAAGCGCGCGCGACGTCCATCTTGCAGGCTGGAAAGTGTTGCCTCCAGCGCGCGCCAGGCGGCGTTGCGGCCCGCCTGGTCACCGTCGAAGCAGAACAATACGCTGGGCACTACGCGAAACAGGCGCTTCATGTGTTCTTCGCTGGTCGCGGTGCCGAGTGTGGCGACGGCATTGCGCAAGCCCTGCTGGGCGAGCGCGATCACGTCCATATAGCCTTCAACCACGATGATTTCATCGAGATTGCGGTTGTTCTTGCGCGCCTCGAACAGGCCGTAGAGCTCCTGGCCCTTGTGGAATACTGGGGTTTCCGGGGAGTTCAAGTACTTGGGCTTGTCGTCCCCCAGCACACGGCCACCAAAGGCGATGATGCGGCCCCGGCTGTCGCGGATCGGGAACATCACGCGGTCGCGGAAGCGGTCGTAGCGTTTGCCGGTTTCGGCGTTTTCCACCAGTAGGCCGGCGTCGATCATGGCCTTTTGCTGGAGGGTGTCGCTGCTCAGGTGCTTGTACAGGTTGTCCCAGCCGGGCGGGGCGAACCCCAGGCCGAAGTCGCGGGCGATTTCCCCGGTAAGGCCGCGACCTTTCAAATAGTCGACGGCGGCCTTGCGCTGCGGATGGCTTTTAAGCGCCTGACGGTAAAAGTCGGCAGCGGCCGTCAGCAGCGGGTACAGCGGCGAATCGGTGGGTTGGCGCGGCTTGTGCGCGCGGCCACTTTCTTCGCGAGGGACTTCCATGCCCGCCGCTTTTGCCAGGTCCTCGATCGCCTGGGGGAAGTCCAGGTTGTCGTGGTCCATGAGAAAACCCAGGGCGTTGCCACCTGCGCCGCAGCCGAAGCAGTAATAGAACTGCTTGTCCGGGCTGACGCTGAACGATGGGGTTTTCTCTTTATGGAACGGGCAGCAGGCGGTGTAGTTCTTGCCGGCTTTTTTCAGTTGCACGCGCGAGCTGACAACATCGACGATGTCGGTGCGGTTCAGAAGGTCGTCAATAAAGCTCTGGGGAATCAGCCCGGCCATGGCGTTCTCGTCATCACTGCGTGTCAATGAGGGCCCAATGATTGCTCAAGCGCACGCGTTGCGCGGCTCGATCATCAGTTGTCTGCTTGGGCATTCAGGAAGTGTATCTGCCGTTCATTCACTGACGTTAGTTTCAATCAGGTTTTTGGCATGGAAATGTTGCCCCGGCATCCGGTCTTGGCCAATGGCGGCCTCGGAAGCTCATCGTCGGGCACAGTAGATACAGTTGATCGCCTGTTTGAAGAATAAGTGTGCTCGTCAGTAGCCTTGATAGGCTCGTCAGAAGACGTGCACCGCTGGCAAAAGAGCCAGTCCTGACGTGTGAAGCAGTTGTCTCGGTCGCGTCTGCGGCGTCAACAGTGAAGCATCAAGCGATATCCGCAAATGCCATTAGCCCGGCTGAGGGCCGGGCTTGGCAGAAGCTTGCTACGAACGTCTGTGTATTAGTACAGACGAACGGCGCGGCGCTGTTCGCGCTGAACTTTCTTGGCGTGACGCTTAACAGCGGCTGCTGCTTTACGCTTACGCTCAGAAGTTGGCTTCTCGTAAAATTCGCGGCTACGAACTTCAGCCAGTACACCGGCTTTTTCGCAGGAGCGCTTGAAACGACGCAGAGCTACGTCGAAGGGTTCGTTCTCTTTAACTTTGACGGCTGGCATCCAGAGCTACCTTCTTTCATTACCGGGATCAACGTTCTCGTCGCAAAAAATTCGCGGCTGAGGTCGTCGGTTTTTAAGGGTTGCGGATGTTAACCCCTCATTGCCCGGAATGCAAAGCCTCTGATCGAAAACCGCTAGTCGGGAGGGGGAGTGACGACTATTATGCGCGCCTTCGAATTCAGCCTCTACAAGGCGCAAACCCATGCTAGTACTGGGACTTGAAACCTCCTGCGACGAAACCGGTGTCGCACTTTACGACAGTGAACGCGGGCTCTTGGCCGATGCGTTGTTCAGTCAGATCGACCTGCACCGTGCTTATGGTGGCGTGGTGCCGGAGCTGGCCAGCCGTGATCACGTCAAACGCATGCTGCCCCTGATCCGCCAGGTGCTGGATGAAGCCGGCTGCGTGCCGACCGAGATCGATGCAATCGCCTACACCGCAGGCCCCGGATTGGTCGGAGCCCTGCTGGTTGGGGCCTCTTGCGCCCAGGCGCTGGCGTTTGCCTGGGGCATTCCGGCCCTCGGCGTGCACCATATGGAAGGCCATTTATTGGCGCCGATGCTGGAAAAAACACCGCCAGAGTTCCCGTTCGTCGCATTGTTGGTGTCGGGCGGCCATACGCAGTTGGTTCAGGTGGACGGAATCGGCCAATACACCCTTTTGGGTGAATCCCTGGACGACGCTGCCGGTGAAGCTTTCGACAAGACCGCGAAGATGATGGGCCTCAATTACCCCGGTGGCCCGGAAATCGCGCGTCTCGCCGAAAAAGGCGTGGCGGGCCGTTACACCTTCCCGCGCCCGATGTGTGATCGCCCTGGCCTGATGTTCAGCTTCAGTGGTTTAAAAACCTCCGCGCTGAACACTTGGCAGCACAGCGTCAGCGCCGGAGACGACAGCGAGCAAGCCCGTTGCGACATCGCGCTGGCGTTCCAGCAGGCCGTGGTGGAGACTTTGACCATCAAGTGCAAGCGCGCCCTGAAACAGGCGGGCATGAAGCGCCTGGTGATCGCAGGCGGCGTCAGCGCCAACAAGGCCTTGCGCACGTCGCTGGAAAAAATGCTCGGCGACATGAAGGGCGACGTGTTCTATGCGCGCCCGGAGTTCTGCACCGACAACGGCGCGATGATCGCCTATGCCGGTTGCCAGCGTTTGCAGGCTGGGCAGCACGAAAGCCTGGCGATCAGCGTGCAGGCGCGCTGGCCGATGGAGCAGTTGTCGCCGTTGTAAGGCCACAAGGTGGGCTGGGCTCGTCGACGGTATTTAAAAATGCCGTTCGCGCCCGGCAAACAGGTCGCGTAAATTGCCCCGGTGGCGCCAGACGATCAGCAGTGTCAGCACGCTCATCGGCAGCAGTGCCGCCGGTTCTTGCCAGGCCAGTAGTGGCAGGGTGAGCGGGGTGGCGATCAGCGCGGCGAGCGAGCTGGTGCGGGTCAGGTAGAACGTCAGCAGCCAGGCGAGTACGGCCAGCAAGGCCGCCGGCGGGTAGATCCCCAGCAACATACCGGCTGCCGTGGCGACGCCTTTGCCACCGCGAAAGCGGAAGTACAGGGGAAACAGGTGGCCGAGGACCGCGCATACGCCGATCCAGGCCTGCTGTTGCAGGGGCAGGCCGGCGAGGCTGGCGATCAGCACGGGCAACAGGCCCTTGCACAGGTCGCCCAGCAGCGTCAGTACGGCGAGTTTCTTGCCGGCCAGGCGCAACATATTGGTGGCGCCGGCATTGCCTGAGCCACTCATTCGCGGGTCGGGATTTCCCGTCAGGCGGCTGAGCAAAATGGCGAAGGACAGCGAGCCGAGCAGGTAGGCGAAAATCGCCAGTGACCAAAACATGCTAACTATTCCGGGCGAGGACGCCCTGATTCTAACGGGGCATCGCGCCCTTGTCGTGCTGCGGAGAAGAGTGCTTGGACAGAGTGTTTATCGAAGGCCTGGAAGTCGACACCGTCATCGGGGCCTACGACTGGGAGCGCGGAATCCGCCAATGCCTGCGCCTGGACCTGAGCTTCGCCTGGGATAACCGCCCGGCCGCCGCCGGGGATGACCTGACGTTGGCGCTGGATTACGCCAGTGTGTCCGCGCGTATCCAGGCCTTTGCCGAGCAATCCCAGTACCAGTTGGTGGAAACCTTTGCCGAACGCCTGGCCGAAGTATTGATGAGTGAATTCCAGATTCCCTGGTTGCACCTCAAGCTGACCAAGCCAGGCGCCGTGCCGGCCGCCAAGGGTGTGGGCGTGGAGATCGAGCGCGGATGCCGCTAACTCAGGTTTACCTCGGCCTAGGCAGCAATATCGAGCGCGAGTCTCATCTGCGCGCTGGCCTGGATGCGTTGGCGAGTTTCTTGACCGATCTGCGTTGTTCGGCGGTGTTCGAAAGCCAGCCGGTGGGCATCAAGAGCGGTCCGTTCTTCAATCTGGTGGTGTCGGCCTACACCGACCTGCCGTTGATGGAGCTGGACCGTCGGTTGAAATTCATCGAGGCCGACAATGGCCGTTACGCGCCGGATCGCAAGGGTCTGCCGCTGGATATCGATGTGCTGTTGTATGGCGATCTGGTGGGCAATTTCGATGGGTTGATCCTGCCGCGTGCGGAAATCCTGAAGAACGCGTTTGTGCTGTGGCCGCTGTCGTTGATGGCGCCGGAGCGTGTGCATCCTGAGGTGGGCAAGACCCTGGCCGAGCTATGGCGCGATGCGCAGATTGACCAGGTGCTGGCGCCTGTCGGGTTTGAATGGCGGGGCCAGCAGCTGACATCAGACACACTTCTATAGGGCGTGCTGTTCCTTGTAGGTCTTCAGGGCCCTGAGCCGCTCGCGCTTTAGCGCCTCGCCCAATTCCGGGCCTTTGAAGCCTTTCTCCAGCAATGGCGCAACGGCAACCTCGCGGGCTGCCTTCGCCGCTCCGCGTAAATAATCCGCTTGTGGATAACTTCGTTGCTCCAGGCCCTTGCGGCCTCGGGCGTCCATCTCGCAAGCGACGATGAATTCCTCAAAGCGCTGCGGCCGACGGTAAACGTCGAAACTTTGCAGCAACTCCAGCAAAGTCGAGGCTTTTAGCTCCAACGCACGATGACCATGGGTGTGGTACTGGCCCACCAATAACGCCAATTCCTGGCAATCCCTTGGCACCTTGAAGCGCTCATTGACGGCCTTGATCAGCTTCAATCCCCGCTGCTCATGGGCGATGTGCTGCGGCAACTTATCCACAGGTGTCGTGCCTTTGCCCAAGTCGTGCAGCAAGCAGGCCCAGCGTACGGTCAGGGGCTGTTGGTGCAAGGCAGCCTGTTCCAGCACGCTCAAGGTGTGAATGCCGGTGTCGATTTCAGGGTGATGGGCCTCGGGTTGTGGGACGCCGAACAGCGCGTTCACTTCTGGCATCAAGGTTTTCAGCGCATCGCAGTCGCGCAGTACCTGGATGAACACGTGGGGTTGGTCTTCCATCAGCGCACGGGAGATTTCTTTCCAGCTGCGCTCAGGCGTCAGCGCCTCCAGTTCGCCGGATTCGCTGAGCTGGCGCATCAGTTCGAGTGTTTCTGGGGCAACGGTAAAACCCAGTGATGCGTAGCGTGCGGCGAAGCGTGCAACGCGCAACACGCGCAGTGGATCTTCGGCGAACGCCGGAGAAACATGGCGTAAAACGCGCTCTTCGAGATCACGCTGACCTTGATAAGGATCGGTCAAGTTGCCGTCATCGTCTTCCGCCATGGCGTTGATCGTCAGGTCACGGCGGATCAGGTCTTCTTCCAGCGTCACCTCGGGGCTGGCGTGAAACACAAAGCCGCCATAGCCCCGGCCACTTTTGCGCTCAGTGCGGGCGAGGGCGTACTCGTCACCGTTTTTTGGGTCGAGGAACACTGGAAAGTCAGAACCCACCGGCTTGTAGCCCTTGGCGAGCATCTCTTCGGCCGTCGCGCCCACCACGACGCGGTCGATATCGGTAACAGGGATACCCAAGAGACGATCCCGTACCGCACCGCCGACTTTGTAGATTTTCATGAAAAAGCCTCCATTAGCGGCACAGGATACCGCCTGCGCCTGGCCAATGGAGGCTTTGCTGTTTCAGAGGTGAACGACGGCCAGGTCCAGGCGGCCGTAGTCGTTGTCGTTGTGATCGGTACGCGGTGGCACGTGGTGGGTTTTCATCACCTGGTCGCCCTGCAGGGTTTCCAAATGAATATCGAAGCCCCACAACCGGTGCAGGTGCTTGAGCACTTCCTCGGTGGATTCGCCCAGGGGTTTGCGGTCGTGCTGTTGGTGACGCAAGGTCAGCGAGCGGTCGCCGCGCACATCGATGCTATAGATCTGCACGTTGGGCTCGCGGTTACCCAGGTTGTACTGGGCCGCCAGGGTTTCGCGGATGGTGCGGTAGCCGGGTTCGTCGTGGATGGCCGGCACCACCAAGTCATCCTTGAGGTCGTCATCCAGGATGCTGAACAGTTTCAGGTCGCGGATCACCTGCGGTGACAGGTACTGCAGGATAAAACTCTCATCCTTGAAGCTGCTCATGGCGAACTTGATGGTGGACAGCCAATCACTGCCGGCGATTTCCGGGAACCAGCGGCGGTCTTCTTCGGTGGGGTGTTCACACATGCGCCGGATATCGCGGTACATGGCAAAGCCCAGGGCATAGGGGTTGATGCCGTTATAGTAAGGGCTGTCGAAGCCGGGCTGGAATACCACGCTGGTGTGGGAGGTGAGGAACTCCATCATGAAGCCGTCGGTGACCAGGCCTTCGTCGTACAGGTCGTTCATCAGCGTGTAGTGCCAGAACGTGGCCCAGCCTTCGTTCATCACCTGGGTCTGGCGCTGTGGATAGAAGTACTGGGCGATCTTGCGCACGATACGCACGATTTCACGCTGCCAGGGTTCCAACAGCGGCGCGTGTTTTTCCAGGAAATAGAGGATGTTCTCCTGCGGTTCGGCGGGGAAGCGCGCATTGTCTTTGTCGCTGTTCTTTCCGGCTTTTTTCGGAATGGTGCGCCACAGGTCGTTGATCTGTTTCTGCAGGTGCTCCTCGCGCTCCTTCTGGCGCAGGCGTTCTTCCTCGGCGGAGATCGGATACGGGCGTTTGTAGCGGTCGACGCCGTAGTTCATCAGCGCATGGCAGGAATCGAGCAGGTCCTCCACCGCATCGATGCCGTGGCGCTCCTCGCACTGCATGATGTACTGCTTGGCGAACACCAGGTAATCGATGATCGAACTGGCGTCGGTCCAGGTGCGGAACAGGTAGTTACCCTTGAAGAAGCTGTTATGCCCATAGCAGGCATGCGCCACCACCAGTGCCTGCATGCAGATGGTGTTCTCTTCCATCAGGTAGGCGATGCACGGGTCGGAGTTGATCACGATCTCGTAGGCCAGGCCCATCTGACCGCGGGTGTAGGACTTCTCGGTGCTGAGAAAGTGTTTGCCGTAGGACCAATGGTGATAACCCAGCGGCATGCCCACCGAGGCGTAGGCATCCATCATCTGCTCGGCGGTGATCACCTCGATCTGGTTGGGGTAGGTGTCCAGGGCATAACCCGCCGCAATGCGGCTGATTTCCCGGTCATAGGCCTGGATCAGCTCAAAGGTCCACTCGGAACCCGTGGAGATCGGTTGGCGTCTTTGCTCTTTTTTGGCGGTCATGTCACTAACCTGCGCTGGAAGAGTTCACGGAAGACCGGGTAGATATCGCCGGCCGAGACCAGTTGCTGCTGGGCGAACGTGTCGGCAAAGGCTTCGCCGATGCGCTCGTATTCGAACCACAGGGCCTGATGCTCACGGGGGGTGATTTCAACGTAAGTGTAGTACTGCACGAACGGCATGATCTGGTTGATCAGGATGTCGCGGCAGATCGGGGAGTCATCGTTCCAGTTGTCGCCGTCCGAGGCCTGGGCGGCGTAGATGTTCCATTCGTTGGCCGGGTAGCGCTCGGCCATGATTTCCTGCATCAGCTTCAAGGCGCTGGAAACGATAGTGCCGCCGGTTTCCCGTGAATAGAAGAATTCCTCTTCGTCGACTTCCCGGGCGCTGGTGTGATGGCGAATGAACACGACGTCGATCTTGTCGTAGTTGCGCTTCAAGAACAGGTACAACAGGATGAAGAAACGCTTGGCGATGTCCTTGGTGGCTTGGGTCATGGAGCCGGATACGTCCATCAGGCAGAACATCACCGCCTTGGAGCTGGGGTTGGGTTGTTTGACCAGCAAGTTGTACTTCAAGTCGAAGGTGTCGAGGAACGGCACGCGGTGAATGCGCGCGCTGAGTTTCTCGATTTCCGCCTCGATTTCCTGAATGTCGCCGAAGTTGTCCGGTTCTTCACGCTTCAGGCGCGCCAGCTCTTCCTTGGCTTCCTTCAGCTTGGCGCGGCTGCTGCCCGATAGGGCGATACGTCGGGCGTGGGCTGAGCGCAGGGTGCGGATGATATTGATGCGGGACGGGTTGCCCTCGTTGCTGATCCCGGCGCGCACTGTCTTGAAGGTGTCGGTGCCGGTCAGGTTGCGTTTGACCAGGTTGGGCAGTTCCAGGTCTTCGAACATGAATTCGAGGAATTCTTCCTGGGTGATCTGGAACACGAACTCATCCATGCCTTCGCCGGAATTGCCCGCCTTGCCCGGCCCTTTACCGCCGCCACCGCCTTGGGGGCGCTGGATATGTTCGCCGGTGGTGAATTCCTTATTGCCGGGATGAACCACGGTCTGTTTGCCGCCCCGGCCGTGGTGCAGCACCGGTTCGTCGATGTCCCGTCCGGGAATGCTGATTTGTTCGCCATGCTCCATGTCAGTAATGGAGCGGCGGCTGACGGCCTCTTCAACGGCCTTTTTGATGTGGTCACGGTAACGCCGCAGGAAACGCTGGCGGTTTACCGTGCTCTTGTTCTTGCCATTGAGGCGTCGGTCGATCACATAGCTCATGGGGAGCCCTCCGGGCAGCTTCACGTTACAAGCTTCAAGCCGCGAGCTGGAAGCTTAGAGACAAGCGGTCAGCTGCCAGGCCAGTGGCCTGGCAGTTCACGCCTGTCGCTGCCTTACTGCGATTTGCGAACCCGCAGATACCACTCGGAGAGCAGCCGTACCTGTTTGTCGGTGTAGCCGCGCTCGACCATGCGTGTGACGAAGTCGTTGTGTTTTTGCTGATCCTCCTTGCTGGCCTTGGCGTTGAAGCTGATGACCGGCAGCAGATCCTCGGTGTTGGAGAACATTTTCTTCTCGATGACCACCCGCAGTTTCTCGTAGCTGAGCCAGGTGGGGTTTTTGCCATTGTTGTTGGCACGGGCGCGCAGCACGAAGTTGACGATTTCGTTGCGGAAATCCTTCGGATTGCTGATGCCGGCCGGTTTCTCGATTTTTTCGAGTTCCTCGTTGAGGGCTACGCGGTTGAGGATCTCGCCGGTTTCCGGGTCGCGGTATTCCTGGTCCTGGATCCAGAAGTCGGCGTACAGCACATAGCGGTCGAAGATGTTCTGGCCGTATTCGCTGTAGGACTCCAGATACGCGGTCTGGATTTCCTTGCCGATAAACTCGATATAGCGTGGCGCCAGGTATTCCTTGAGGAAGCGCAGGTAGCGTTCGCGAGTTTCTGCCTGGAACTGCTCCTGTTCTATCTGCTGTTCCAGCACGTAGAGCAGGTGCACCGGGTTGGCGGCAATTTCGTGGGGGTCGAAGTTGAAGACCTTGGACAGGATCTTGAACGCGAACCGCGTCGACAGGCCGTTCATGCCCTCATCCACACCGGCGGTGTCGCGATACTCCTGGATCGATTTGGCCTTGGGATCGGTGTCCTTGAGGTTTTCGCCGTCGTACACGCGCATCTTCGAATAGATGTTCGAGTTCTCCGGTTCCTTGAGGCGTGACAGCACGGTGAACTGGGCAAGCATCTTCAGGGTGTCGGGTGCGCAATGGGCCTTGGCCAGCGAACTGTTGAACAGCAGTTTGTCGTAGATCTTGATTTCATCGCTGACCCGCAGGCAGTACGGCACCTTGACGATGTAGATCCGGTCGATGAAGGCTTCGTTGTTCTTGTTGTTACGGAAGGTGTGCCACTCCGATTCGTTGGAGTGCGCCAGCAGGATCCCGGTGAACGGAATCGCCCCCAGGCCTTCGGTGCTGTTGTAGTTGCCTTCCTGGGTCGCGGTGAGCAGTGGGTGCAGCACCTTGATCGGTGCCTTGAACATCTCCACGAACTCCATCAGGCCCTGGTTGGCCCGGCACAGCGCGCCCGAGTAGCTGTAGGCGTCTGCGTCGTTCTGCGGGTATTCTTCGAGCTTGCGGATATCGACCTTGCCCACCAGCGCCGAGATGTCCTGGTTGTTCTCGTCGCCTGGTTCGGTCTTGGCCACGCCGATCTGGTTGAGGATGGACGGGTAGAGCTTGACCACGCGGAACTGGCTGATGTCACCGCCGAACTCGGCCAGGCGCTTGGTAGCCCAGGGCGACATGATGGTGTTCAGATAGCGGCGTGGAATACCGAAGTCTTCTTCGAGGATCGCGCCATCTTCGGTGGCGTTGAACAGGCCCAGGGGCGACTCGAAGACCGGTGAGCCCTTGATGGCGTAGAAGGGCACCTTCTCGATCAATTGTTTGAGCTTCTCGGCCAGGGACGATTTACCGCCGCCGACGGGGCCGAGCAGGTAGAGGATCTGCTTCTTCTCTTCCAGGCCTTGGGCAGCATGGCGGAAGTAGGAGACGATCTGGTCGATGCATTCTTCCATGCCGTGGAAGTCTTCAAAGGCCGGGTAGCGGCGGATCACCTTGTTGGAGAATATTCGCGACAGGCGCGAATTGTTCGAGGTGTCTATCAGCTCCGGCTCGCCAATTGCCAGCAGCAGGCGTTCGGCGGCAGACGCGTAGGTGCTGCGATCCTGTTTGCACAGCTCGAGATACTCTTGCAGCGTGAGTTCTTCCTGCTGTGTGGATGCGAAGCGTTGTTGGAAGTGGCTGAAAATACTCATGACGTCGTCACCTCGCTCGATACGTGGAGCCGACGCCGGATCAATCAGTCGATGCTGGCAGACATTGGCAGACGCCAATGGCCGTTTTCCCCCCAGAACACCCTGAAACGCTACCGATGACCCGCACGCCGGTGTACCGGCTCTCCCCTGATTCGGATGGCCTGCGCTTAAGGATAGTTCGGAATCGGAGAGGTCAAGGCGCGATGCGCAATTAGTTTGGCTGCGCCGTTCGTCAGAAACGGCGCGAGCCCAAGCGTCACGCGGGGTAGCGGGGTGTGAAAAAAATTATTGCGAATTGCCGGAAGAAATTTCCGCAGGATAAGTCGTACGCCACAGTTCAAAGCCGCCGTCCAGGCTATAGACGTCGGAGAAGCCCTGGCTGATCAGGTAGGCTGCTGCGCTCTGGCTGGAATTGCCGTGGTAACAGGCCACGATCACCGGTGCGTCGAGGTCGGCGGCACGGATGAAATCCGCAATGTTGACGTTGTCCAGGTGCTGGGCACCGGTGATGTGGGCGGCTGCGTAGGTCGGTTGGTCACGGATATCGACCACCACCGCGCCTTGCTCGCGCAGGGCCTGGGCTTGTTCGGGAGGGATACGTTTGAATTCGCTCATGGCGGGCTCCTATGGCTTGGCAGTAGCCGGCAGTGTAACGGGAAGAGGGGGTTCGCACTGGCAGCTATAACGCTCGCCGGTGTCGATATTCATCAGGGTCATGGCGCCGCCCCACACACAGCCGGTGTCGAGGGCGAATACGCCGGGTTCATTGCACTTGCCCTCAAGGGCCGCCCAGTGGCCGAAAATGATTTGGGTGTCACGGGTCTTGCGCTCTTTGTGAGCGAACCACGGCTTGTAGCCCGGCAGCGCGGTGTCGGCGCCTTCCTTGCTCTTGAGGTCGAGCTTGCCCTCGGCGGTACAGAAACGCATGCGCGTGAAGTAGTTGGTGATGACCCGCAGGCGCGTGACGCCGCTGAGGTCATTGTCCCACTTCACGGGCTCGTTGCCGTACATGCCATCGAGGTAGGCGGTATAGAGGTTGTCATCGGCCAGGGCGCTCTCGACTTCGGCGGCGCACTTGAGGGCTTTCTTCAGTGTCCACTGGGGCGGGATGCCTGCATGGACCAGGGCCATGTTGCGGTTTTCGTCGTAATGCAGGATTTTTTGCTGGCGCAGCCAGTCGAGCAGTTCGGTGCGATCCGGCGCTTCGAGAATTTCCCGCAGGGTGTCGCCCTTTTTCAGGCGCTCGATGTTATTGCCAGCGGCCAGCAGGTGCAGGTCGTGGTTGCCCAATACGCAGACCAAAGAGTCACGCAGGCCATATAAATAGCGCAGCGTCTCCAGGGATTGCGGGCCGCGATTGACCAGATCACCCACTAGCCACAGGCGATCGTCGGCAGGGTTGAAGGTCACGCGCTCAAGTAGGCACTTGAGCGGTTCCAGGCAGCCTTGCAGGTCGCCGACCGCATACGTCGCCATCAGTGCAGGGCTCCCGGCACGGCGAGGCGGAAGGGCGCGATGATGGCGTCGAACAGCTGGCCATCGGTGGCTTTCATCTGATACGAGCCTTGCATGGTGCCGACTTTGGAGGTCATCACTGTGCCGCTGCTATAGGTATGGCTGGCGCCGCTGTCGATCAACGGTTGCTGACCCACCACGCCGGCACCGCGAACTTCTTCGACCTGGCCGTCACCGTCGGTGATCACCCAGTGGCGAGACAGCAGCTTGGCCGGCACCAGCCCGTTGTTTTTCACCGTAATGGTGTAGGCAAAGGCGAAGCGGTTCTGTTCAGGTTGGGATTGGTCCGCCAGGAAGCGGGTGACGACGCTGACGTCGATCTGGTAGCGAGGATCGGACATGCAAGAGGCCTTAAAAGCGGAGGACAGCAGATGCGGGTCAGTCTAGGCCATGAGGACGGCACTAGGCCAGACATGTGTCTGGCCTTGCTCGGCACTGTCAGTCTGCGGCTGGCGCAGGCTGGATAGCCAACTGGTCGGCCAGGCGCACAAAGGCGGCCAGGTCGAGTTGCTCAGGACGCAAGCTGCCATCGACGCCGGCGGCTTCGATCTCGGCGTTGCTCAGCAGGGCCTTGAGCGTGTTGCGCAGGGTCTTGCGGCGTTGGTTGAACGCTTCGCGCACCACGCGCTCCAGCAATTTGTGGTCCTTGGCCGGATGTGGCAACACAGCGTGAGGCACCAGGCGCACGATGGCCGAGTCGACCTTCGGCGGCGGATTGAACGCGCCAGGGCCAACGTTGAACAGGTGTTCGACGCGGCAGTGATACTGAACCATGATCGACAGACGGCCCCAATCACCACCACCAGGGCCAGCTGCCAGGCGCTCCACCACTTCCTTTTGCAGCATGAAGTGCATGTCGCGGATGATCCCTGCGTTATTCAGCAGGTGGAAAATCAGCGGTGTAGAGATGTTGTACGGCAGGTTACCCACCACACGCAGGCTGTTAGGCTCAGCGTTGAGGGTGTTGAAGTCGAACTTCAGCGCATCACCCTGATGCAGGTTGAAGTTGGACTTGCCGGCGAACTGCTGGTTAAGGATCGGGATCAGGTCCTTGTCCAGCTCCACCACGTCCAGTTGGCCGCCGCTGGCCAGCAGGCCTTGGGTCAACGCGCCCTGGCCCGGGCCGATTTCAAGCAGGCGATCTTCAGGCTTGGCATGGATGGAGCGCAGGATGCGGTCGATCACGCCAGCGTCGTGCAGGAAGTTTTGCCCGAAGCGCTTGCGCGCCCGGTGTTGGTAATGCTCAGTCATATACGGGTCTCGGCCATCTGATAGGCGGTTTCCAGGGCCACGTGCAGGCTGCCGGTATCGATCTTGCCGCTGCCCGCCAGGTCCAGGGCGGTGCCATGGTCGACGGAGGTGCGGATGATCGGCAGGCCCAGTGTCACGTTGACTGCGGCGCCGAAGCCTTTGTATTTAAGCACCGGCAGCCCCTGGTCGTGGTACATCGCCAGCACTGCGTCGCAGTGCTCCAGATATTTGGGGGTAAACAGAGTGTCCGCAGGCAGCGGGCCGCGCAGGTCCATGCCTTCTTGGCGCAGACGCTCCAGGGTAGGTTCGATGATGTCGATTTCTTCATGGCCCAGGTGACCGCCTTCGCCAGCATGGGGGTTGAGCCCACAGACCAGGATGCGCGGTTGGGCGATGCCGAATTTCTGTTGCAGGTCGGCGTGCAGGATGCGTGTGACGCGTTCCACCCGCTCGGCGGTGATGGCATCGGCAATCTCGCGCAGCGGCAGGTGTGTGGTCACCAAGGCGACCCGTAGGCCGCGCGTGGCCAGCATCATGACGACTTGTTCGGTGTGGGTCAGCTCGGCGAGGAATTCGGTGTGGCCCGAAAACGCGATACCGGACTCGTTGATCACGCCCTTGTGCACGGGCGCAGTGATCATGCCGGCGAAGTCGCCATCGATGCAGCCTTGCCCGGCGCGAGTCAGAGTTTCCAGCACGAACGCTGCGTTGGCTTTGTTCAGTTGCCCGGCAACCACCTTGGCTTGCAGCGGGGTGTCCCATACATACAGGCTGCCGGCGGGGGCGGGCAGGTCGGGCCAGTTGCCAGGCGCTGTGTCCAGCAAAGTGACAGCCACACCCAGCTGCGCGGCCCGCTCAAGGAGCAGGTCGCGGCTGGTGATGGCAATCAGGGGGTGTGGCTGGGGTTGCGAGGCGAGCAGCAGGCACAGGTCAGGACCAATGCCGGCCGGCTCGCCGGGTGTCACCGCGAAACGCTGGGGTTTCACTGAACTGCCTGGTCGGTGCCTGTTGGGGCGCCTGGCAGCTTATTCTCTACGTAGGCTTCGTCACGGATCTGACGCAACCAGGTTTGCAGCTCTTCATCATATTTGCGGTTACGCAATACGTTCAGTGCCTGTTGCTCGCGGGCCTGGTTGGTGTTGTCGGTGGCGCGACGGCCAAGGACTTCCAGTACGTGCCAGCCATATTGGGTCTTGAACGGCTTGGACAGCACGCCTTGCGGGGTGTCGGCCATGACCTGCTGGAACTCTGGCACTAGGGCTTTCGGGTCGATCCAGTTCAGGTCGCCGCCATTGAGGGCAGAACCGGGGTCTTCCGAGAAGCTCTTGGCCAGGGTGGCGAAGTCTTCACCGCTTTCGATGCGGTCATAGATCTTCTGGGCCAGTTCCTTGGTTTGGGCTTCGGTGCGGATTTCACTTGGCTTGACCAGGATGTGGCGAACGTGCACCTCATCTTTGAGCGAAGTTTCGCCGCCACGTTTTTCCAGGAGCTTCAGGATGATGAAACCACCCGGTGTGCGCGCAGGTTGGGTGATGCCACCCACTTCCATCGCACTCAGCTCGCGGTCGAACGGAGGAGGCAATTGAGCCGCTTTACGCCAGCCCATGTCGCCGCCTTCCAGTGCGTTGTCGCTGCCGGACTGGGCGATCGCCATTTGGGCAAAGTCGGCACCCGCCTTCAAGCGATCATAGATAGCCTGGGTTTTGGCGGCGGCTGCGTTGAGCTGCTCGGAGTTTGCGCTGTCCGGTGTCGGGATCAGGATATTGGCCAGGTGCAGTTCTTCGGAAAGCTGCATCTTGCCCAGATCCGACGCCAGGAAGTTCTTCACTTCCTGTTCGGACACCTGAACCCGCTCGGCCACACGGCGCTGACGTACACGGCTGATGATCATTTCGCGGCGGATCTGGTCACGGGCGTCCTCATAGGACAACCCGTCGTGGGCCAGGGCTGCACGGAACTGGTCGATGCTCATGTTGTTGCGCTGGGCAATGGTGCCCACGGCCTGGTTCAGTTCTTCGTCCGAAATACGGATGCCGGAACGATCGCCGATCTGCAGTTGCAGGTTCTCGACGATCAAGCGCTCCAGAACCTGCTGGTCCAGAACGCTGGTCGGTGGCACGCCACCGCCACGCTTGGCGATGGTTTGCTGGACTTCCTTGACGCGCTGGTCCAGTTGGCTCTGCATGATCACGTCGTTATCGACGATGGCCACTACCTTATCCAGTTCTTGAACCGCAGCGTGCGCCGATGCGGTGCCCAGGAACAGTGCGCCCAGCACTAGCGGGCGCAGACAATCAGAAAGCTTGGTCTTCACGTTCACGATAACCTTCAATGCCTTTGTCGAGGAAGCTCTCTACCTTGGCGCCGGTCAGGCCGCCGAGTCCTTTGAGGACGATCTGGAAGAAGAGCCCGTGGTCACCCTTTTCGTTAAGCGGGGCGATCTGGCTGTATTCGTCGTTGGAAACCCAGTAACGGTTGATGACGCGCAGTTTCCAGCAGCAGTTGTCGTACTCGAAGCCACCGAAGGCTTCCAAGGTACGGTTGCGAGCGTAGTCATACTGCCAGCGGGTGATCAAGTTCCACTGGGGAATGATCGGCCACATCATCGAGAAGTCATGTTGTTGGATTTTGTAGTAATCCTTCACATAGTTATCTGCGCCAGGCGTGCCGTAGTCGCCACCGAACTGCCATTTGCCGGTCAACTGGTTGTAGACGACCTGGTCATTACGATAGCGATAGCCGACGTTGATGATCTTGTTCGGGTTGTCTTCCGGCTGGTAGTGAAGCATCGCGCTACCGGAACGAGGGCTGTGTTCCTCGGTGTCCCAGTTGTAGTCGGCAGTGGCGCGCCAGTCGCGGTTGAAACGGAACTCGTAGTCCAGGGCTACCGGCGAAACATCGGACTGTGCGTCGGCACGGTCGGCAGCCAGGATGCCCGGCAGTTGAACTTCACGATCCTTGAAGTACAGCGCCTGGCCTACGGATACGCGCTGACGCTCAAAGCCGTTTTCTTCGATCCAGCGGCTGGTCAAGCCCAGGGACAGCTTGTTCTCGTCGCCGATACGGTCAGAGCCGCTGAAGCGGTTGTCGCGGAACAGCGACGAGTAGCTGAACGAGTACTCGCTGGTGTCGAAGACCGGGATATCAGCCTGGTCCTTGTTCGGTACGTACAGGTAGAACGCGCGCGGTTCCAGGGTCTGGCGATAGTCTTTGCCGAACCAGTTGGTATTGCGGTCGAAGTACAGGCCGCTGTCGATGCTGGCCACCGGGACGGCGCGGTCCTGAGAGCTCTTGAACGTACCACCGGCATAGCGGGTGCCGGCATTGGCTGCTGCCGTTTGTGCCGCGACGATGTCGTTCTTGCCCTGGCTATCCAGGTCCAAATCGTACTTGGTGTACACGTACTTGAGCTTCGGCGTCACAAAGCCGAAGGTCCAGTTCATCGGGTATTCAACGGCAGGCGCAACGTTCAGGCGGGTACCGTTTGCACGGGTCAGGCCTGTGACGTAGGTGTCCAGGCGACGTTCCGTGCCACCGTCTTCATTGATGAAGTCACCGTTCTCCAGGTCGCGGTCGAAACGCACGGCTTCGGCATCGTAGGTGAAGTTCAAGCCACCCGGATGGTACGGCAGCTGACCATTGAAGGTGAGCTGCGGCAGGCGGTTATACGGGGTGACCTGGGAAATCGTCGCCAGTTGGTAAGCCTGCAGGTTCAAGCGAGCCTGGAAGCTGTCGCCGCGATAAGTCACGGCACCTTGCTGGTTCACGTAGTCACGGCTCTCTACGCCTTCCTGGTAGGACTTGAGGTCCTGGAAGTAGTAAGGGTCGCTGATCGTGGTGTAGTCAACTTCGGTCAGTACGCGTGAGTCCAGCCCGCCCTTGTGCTGCCAGTTGAGCATGTAGCGGGTTTTTTCGTAGTCGGTCTGACGCTTGCGCTCGTCGTTGTCGTCGTTCAGGTACGCGCCGCCGAACTGACCTTCGCTGGACTTGGTGAGGTAGCGGAACTCGCCTTCCATCATCATGCCGCGCTTGGTCATGTATTGCGGGTACAACGTGGCGTCGTAGTTGGGCGCCAGGTTGAAGTAGTACGGCGTCACCAGGGTGAAGCCGGTTTCGCTGCCGGTGCTGAAGCTCGGCGGCAGGAAGCCGGATTGACGACGGTCGTCGATCGGGAAATAGATGTAAGGGGTGTACAGGATCGGGATGTTCTTGACCCGCAACGTCGCGTTGGTGGCGGTACCGAAACCGGTGGCCGGGTTCAACGTGATGTTGTTGCCCCTGAGCTGCCAGGCATTGCTGTCTGGCTCGCACGTGGTGTACGTACCATCCTTGAGACGGATGATCGCGTTTTCAGCACGCTTGGCGTACAGCGCGTTACCGCGGATGCGCGATTTGTGCATCACGTATTCGGCGTTGTCGATCTGGGCGGCGCCGGTGTCGAGTTGCACTTCGGCGTGGTCGCCGACGATCAGTGCGCCGTTGTCGCGCAAACGAACATTGCCGTTCAGCTCGCCACGGTTCTCGGCCTGGTACAGGCTGGCTTCTTCAGATTCCAACTGCATGCTGCCCTGGCGCATGACCACGTCACCGGCCAGGGTAGCGACTTGTTGTTCCTGCTCGTAACGCGAGGCCTTGGCGCCGATGAAGGTGGGGGCATCGCTCTTGTTCGTCTTGTCGTTCATGCCAGGACGAATCGGCTCGATGTACGCACCGCCGCAGTACGGGCCGGTTTCGGCCAGCTGCGCTGCGGTCAGCTTCTCGCGTGGGACCCAGTCCAGGTGGCTGTAGTCGGCGCTGCGCGAGCGCAGGCCACGGCCCTTGGATTCGGTGACCAGTGCGGTCTTGGGCTCGGCCTCGGCTTTGCCGCCAGCATCGGCCTGCGCCGTGCTGTTGGCGGAGCTGATGGCAGCGCCATCATGCACCGGGCGTGGTGGTAGCGGGGCTGCGGCGGTTTTCGGCGCGCAATCCCAGGCACCCGAAGCAGAGACTGAGCAGTCATACTGTTCCGCGGCGACCACGAATGAGGTGGCGAAGGGTTGCAAGGCCAGCAGACTGCCGGTTACCAGCAACGGAAATTTTCTACGAAACGCGGGGGATTTCAATGCCATCTTATTAGTCCGGGCTTCCTGCGTGCCATCTGCCCGCGGTTTGGGCCGCACGCCTCTCGATGGTCTGAAAAAGATGCGTGATAATAAAGCATGCCCCGCTTGACGGCTAGCGCCGTCGGAGACCCTTGTAATGCCCGAGCAAGATCTACGTTTACAACAGCTGGAAGTCTGGCTGGATGAGCAGTTGCCGATCCTTTTCAACGCTCAAGGCTGGGGTGCCGTACCCCCGGCCACATTGACCGCGGCCAGCAGCGACGCGAGTTTCAGGCGCTACTTCCGTTGGGAAGGCGGCGGCCGGACCTTCGTCGTCATGGACGCTCCGCCCCCCCAGGAAAACTGCAAACCTTTCGTCGATATCGCACATTTGCTGGCAAAGTCAGGAATAAATGTTCCAAAAATTTATGCAGAAGATTTGCCGCGTGGCTTTCTTTTGCTCAATGACCTGGGCAGAAAAACCTATCTGGACGTGATTGACGACAAAAACGCCGATGCATTGTTTGCCGATGCCATCGACGCCTTGTTGGCCTTCCAGCAATTGCCGATGGACGCGCCGCTGCCCAGCTATGACGTCGCCTTGCTGCGCCGCGAGCTGGAATTGTTTCCAGAGTGGTACGTGCGCCGGCACCTGGGTATCGAACTGGATACGCAGCAGCAAGCGCTTTGGCAGCGGGTCAGTGATCACCTGATCGACAGCGCCCTGGCGCAGCCGAAAGTGCTGGTGCATCGCGACTATATGCCGCGCAACCTGATGATCAGCGAGCCCAACCCCGGCGTGCTGGACTTCCAGGATGCGGTCTACGGGCCGGTCACCTATGACATCACCTGCCTGTTCAAGGACGCCTTCCTCAGTTGGCCCAAGGCCCGCGTGCGGGAATGGCAGCTCGGCTATTGGGAGCGTGCGGGGCAACTGGGCATTCCGGTGCAGGCGAATTTCGACGATTTCCTGCGCGCCAGCGACCTGATGGGCGTGCAGCGCCACCTCAAGGTCATCGGTATCTTCGCGCGCATTTGCCATCGCGATGGCAAGCCACGCTACCTGGCCGACGTGCCGCGCTTCTTTGCTTATATAGAAGCGGTGCTGGCGGACCGTCCCGAGTTGAGCGAGTTGGGTGAATTGCTCGCCAGCCTGCGCCAACCCGCCGAGGCACGTGTATGAAGGCGATGATCCTGGCCGCCGGCAAAGGCGAGCGGATGCGCCCGTTGACCTTGCACACGCCAAAGCCGCTGGTACAGGCCGGCGGCAAGCGCCTGATCGAATATCACCTGGAAGCACTGGCCAAGGCTGGCTTCACCGATATCGTGATCAACCATGCCTGGCTCGGCCAGCAGATCGAAAGCTACCTGGGGGATGGCGCGCAATTTGGCTTGCGTATCCGTTACTCCCCCGAAGGCGAGCCGCTGGAAACCGGTGGTGGGATTTTCCAGGCATTGCCGTTGCTGGGGGATGAACCTTTCCTGGTGGTCAATGGCGATATCTGGACCGACTACGACTTCATCCAACTCAAGCAGCCGCTCAAGGGCCTGGCCCATCTGGTGATGGTCGATAACCCGGCGCACCACCCTTCGGGCGGTGATTTCTACCTGGATCAAGGTTTGCTTCATGATGCAGCGCCCGGTGCCGATAACCTGACCTTCAGTGGCATTTCAGTGCTCGACCCCAAGCTGTTCGCGGGTTGCAGCGCGGGTGCCTTCAAACTGGCGCCGCTGCTGCGGGCGGCCATGGCCAAAGGCCTGGTAACGGGGGAACACATGGCGGGACGCTGGATCGATGTTGGCACGCTGGAGCGCCTGGCGCAGGTCGAAACACTGCTGACAGCGAGGCAGTAACATGCTGTGGCCAGGGACGCTGATCGGCGCCGGGGCTGGCTATGCCATTGCCAGTATTCCGGGGGCCATGTTGGGGGCACTGTTGGGGCAGGCGTTGGACCGTCGCCTGCAACTGCACAGTTGGGCGCAGTTGCGCGAGCGCCTGGGTGGTCGCCCGGCGTTGCGCAATGACGAGCTGTTGTTCGTGTTGCTGGGTCGCTTGGCCAAGAGCAATGGCCGGGTGGTGGATGGGCATATCCAGCAGGCGCGTCAGGAGATGCGCTCGCTCGACATGACCGAGTCGGCCCAGCGTCGTGCGATTGCGGCGTTCAATCGCGGCAAGTCCGGTTCCGACCGCGTCCGCAGTTATCTACGTGTGCTCAAGGCTCAACCCCACGCGGCGGAGGGCGTATTGCGCGCGTGCTGGCGCATGGTCTGGGCGGACGGCAAGGCGGATGACGCCGAGCGTGACCTGATCGACCTCTGGGGCAAATGGCTGGGCTGGACGCCGCAACAGTTGCAGGCGCTGGCGGCCGACTACACGCCGGAGCGCAAGCCGCTGGTCAGCCGTGGCCCCTCTTATCAGGACGCGTTGCGCTTGCTGGGGGTGACGGCCACTACCGAGCCGTCTGTGATCAAGCGGGCTTATCGTCGCCTGCTCAGTCGCCATCACCCGGACAAGATCGCCGGCACCGGCGCCAGCCCCGCGCAAGTGCGTGAGGCCACCGAGCGCACTCGCGAATTGCACACTGCCTATACATTGATTCGCGAGCGCCGGGACTTCCGGTAGGTTTCAGTCAGTGTTGGCCTGTGGGCTCAGCCAGCCGCGAACCCTGCGATACAACTGCTCCTGCTCGGCAGCACTGTTGCCGGGCAAGGCTTTCAATGACACTTGCTTGTAACCGTCATTCTTTAAACGCTTGGCTGCCTGGACGCGGGCCAGGGCGTTTTTGCGTGATTGGGCGTTGTCCTGATAGAAGACATCGGCGGTCGGCAACTTCAGGGCGGGGGCCAGTTGCTGCACATCTGGATGCCGTCCGTTGGGCGTCTGCGCCCCCACCATCACAAATTTCTGCACTTGGGATGGTTGTTTCTCGCTCAAATAGCGTGCGGCCCACCAGGCACCGGTGCCATGGCCGAGCAGCACTACACTGCGTGCGCTCTGGGTCTGGGCGAAGGCCACGGCGGCGTCGATGCGGTCGAAGATGCGCGAGGCGTCGGTCTTGTCCTGCTCATCGGCACCCGGCACCACCGCCGGGTCGGTGCCTTCGGCTTCGGCGCTGGCGGCCTGCTCGATGGGTTTGTCAGCGGTGCTCGCTTCCTTACTGCTGGTGTCGACAGTGGCCTTGGGCGCTTCCATCACGCGGGGTGGCAGCGTGTCCACGCTTACATCCGGCAACGACAGGCTGAGGCTGCCCCAATTGGCGTCCGGCAATTTGTGTCGCAGCGGGCTGATTGCTTGCGGCCAGTCAGCATTTTCGCCGGCGCCGGGGACGATAATTACCACGCCATCGGGCTCGGCGCTGTTGGCGGGTTTCCACAGGGCGAGGAATGAATCGCTGCCGGCCTGCAATTGCTGCTGTTCTTGTTGCGGGATCGTGCGTTCCAGGGCACTGGCTTCTGCCAGGCTGCGCTCGGGCAAGGGTTGGCGCTCGACCGGTTTTTCCGCGGCAGGTGCGGGCGCGTCGGCCGCCTGTGCAGAAAAGGCACTGGTAAAAAGCAGCGACAGGCACAATGCTGGCAGTGCTGAACGGTGAAGAAAGGGCATCGTAAATTCCCGGCCAGAAGTGATTCCAGCAGCCTAATGGGTTGGTCAGTATTTGTCAGTGATGTGAGACGTGGATCATGGGTTTTCGCTGTCTGCTGGTTATCGGCTGTTTGTGCCTTGCCTTGATGGCAAATGCCGCGCCTGCGCCCGTCGCGCCCCAGGCGCAGCTCGATGCGCAGCAACGCGAATGGCTGGCCCAGCACCCGGAATTGCGGGTGGGCCTGGTGTTGCAAGCGCCCTATGCGCAATACGATCGGCGTTTGCAACGGCTGTCCGGGGCGAATGTCGAGTTGATGCAATGGCTGGCCAAGGCGCTGAATATCGAGCTGACCTGGCGTAATTTTCCCAACCAGGAGCAGCTGGAAGCCGCCGTGCGCGACGGCGAAGTGGATATCGCTCCCGGCCTGCAACAAACCCCGGCCGGTCTGCGGCTGTGGTTGTTCAGCGACCCCTACATGCGCGTACCGCAACACATCATCGGCATCCGCGAGGGGGGTGGCGCCGTGGAGTTGGAAAAACTCGATGAGCAATCCCGCGTCGCCGTGCGCATGCCCAGTGCCGTCGCCGATTACCTGCGTGGCACCTATCCCGGCCTCAACCTGCAAGGCGTACCCATGGAGCGCCAGGCCCTGCAATTGTTGGTGAGCCAACAGGCGCGTTATGCGGTGGTGGATGAAGCACAATTGAGCCGCTTGTCCGGCGAGGCGGAGTTTGCCGGCCTGGCAGTGGTGGGCGATATCGGCCTGCCGCAATTGCTGCGGGTGGCCACGCGACGAGAATGGCCGGAACTGGCCGGCATCATGCAAAGCGCCTTGCGTGCGATTCCTGCCCGTGACCTGGATCAACTGCACAACCGCTGGCTGCAACCCAAATACCCACGGCTGACGGAATCCCCTGGCCTGTGGCAAAACCTCAGTTTATTGCTGGGCCTGTTGCTGCTTGCCAGCCTGGCCGTGGTGTTCTGGCAGCGCCGCCAGCAACGGGTGCTGGAACACGGCCTGTTGGCCGCGCGGGAAGAAAGCGCCGCCCGCGCCGCGGGTGCCGAGGCCTTACGGTTGACGCAGTTTTCCATCGACCAGAGCACCGTCGGCATCCTCTGGGTCAATTGGGACAGCCATGTGCGCTACGCCAATCGTGCGGCCGAAAGCATGCTCGGCTACGGCGCCGGTGCGCTGATCGAGCGGCCGCTCGCCGACCTTGACCCGAGCCTGGACATGGACCGTTGGCTCAACCTCTGGAAGCGCGCACGAGCCAGCGAAGACGGCCCACAGAACTTCGCCACCGATTGCCGGCGAGCCGATGGCAGCGTCCTGCCGACTAACGTGTCGCTGAGCTTCCTGCGTTTTGCCGAAGCCGAATACCTGGTGGTCTACCTCAACGATGTCAGCGAACTCAGGCGGACGTTGGCTGCGCTGCTGCAAAGCGAGGCGCAACTGCGCGAATTGTCTGCTCACCTGGAAACCGTACGCGAGGAAGAAAAGGCGCGTATTGCCCGTGAGGTGCACGACGAACTGGGGCAAATGCTCACCGTGCTCAAGCTCGAAACCTCCATGTGCGAATTGGCTTATGCGCAACTCGACCCCGGCTTGCATGAACGCTTGAACAGCATGAAGCGTTTGATTGCCCAGTTATTTCAATTGGTGCGAGATGTGGCCACTGCGCTGCGCCCGCCGATTCTTGACGCCGGTATCGCTTCCGCCATCGAATGGCAGGCCCGGCGCTTCGAAGCGCGCACACAAATCCCCTGTCTGGTGCAGGTACCGGATAACCTGGCGCCCCTGAGCGATGCCAAGGCCATCGGCTTGTTCCGTATCCTGCAAGAGGCGCTGACCAACGTGATGCGTCATGCACAGGCGCATACTGTGGAGCTGACGCTCGCCGTAGACGGCAGGAATTTGCGGCTGACCATCAGCGACGATGGCGTCGGTTTCGCCCAGGCCCAGGGTCGCCCAGTGTCGTTTGGCCTGGTGGGTATGCGCGAGCGCGTGCTGATCATGGGCGGGCAGTTGAGCCTGGACAGCGCGTTGGGGGAGGGCACCACCCTGAGTGTCACGGTGCCGTTGGATGCATAACACCATGAGGAAGTCCCTGTGATCCGCGTACTGGTAGCCGAAGACCACACCATCGTTCGTGAAGGCATCAAGCAATTGATCGGCCTGGCCAAAGACCTGTTGGTGGTGGGGGAGGCCAGCAATGGCGAGCAATTGCTGGAAACCCTGCGCCACGTGGCCTGCGAGGTGGTGTTGCTGGACATTTCGATGCCCGGCGTCAACGGCCTGGAAGCGATTGCGCGGATCCGTGCGCTGAACAATCCGCCAGCAATCCTGGTGCTGTCGATGCACGACGAAGCGCAAATGGCCGCCCGCGCCTTGAAGGTCGGCGCCGCCGGTTACGCCACCAAGGACAGCGACCCGGCGCTGTTGCTCACAGCGATTCGCAAGGTGGCGGCGGGTGGGCGTTACATTGACCCGGACCTGGCCGACCGGATGGTCTTCGAAGTCGGCCTGACTGATGCCCGCCCGTTGCATTCATTGCTATCGGAGCGCGAGTTCTCGGTATTCGAGCGTCTGGCCCAGGGCGCCAACGTCAACGACATTGCGCAACAGCTGGCACTGAGCAGCAAGACCATCAGCACCCATAAGGCGCGGCTGATGCAAAAGCTCAATATCACGTCCCTGGCGGAGTTGGTGAAGTACGCCATGGAACACAAGCTGCTCTAGCCGCATACCTGATAACGACACCGCGAAAACCCCGCCGGGCCCATTCTTGCTGCTTGCAGCTCGCCCCCTGTCGCTGCACCGTCCCGTGCGCGCCATCCGTGTAGGGCAATCCCTACCCCGAACCTTCCATCCGACTGATGCAATTCTCTCCTGGCCCCCGATTTCCGGGGCCTCGCGCCTGGACTACGCTTGTCTCACAGCAGTCCAAAACACAAAGGTGCGGGTATGAGCGAGGTGGATTCAAATGATGTGCTGGTCAGCTTTCGTGGCGTGCAGAAGAGCTACGACGGCGAGAACCTGATCGTCAAAGACCTCAACTTGGAGATTCGCAAGGGCGAGTTCCTTACCCTGCTCGGGCCTTCCGGTTCGGGCAAGACCACCAGCCTGATGATGCTCGCCGGCTTTGAAACACCGACCGCCGGCGAAATCCAGCTGGCCGGCCGCGCCATCAACAACGTGCCGCCGCATAAGCGCGACATCGGCATGGTGTTCCAGAACTACGCACTGTTTCCGCACATGACCGTGGCCGAGAACCTGGCGTTCCCGCTGTCGGTGCGGGGCTTGAGCAAGACCGATATCAGCGAGCGGGTCAAACGCGTATTGAGCATGGTCCAGCTTGATGCGTTCGCCCAGCGCTACCCGGCGCAACTCTCCGGCGGCCAGCAACAGCGCGTGGCATTGGCACGTGCGCTGGTGTTCGAACCGCAACTGGTGCTGATGGACGAACCCCTCGGTGCCCTCGACAAGCAACTGCGCGAACACATGCAGATGGAGATCAAGCACCTGCACCAGCGCCTCGGCGTGACCGTGGTGTACGTGACCCACGACCAGGGCGAGGCGCTGACCATGTCTGACCGGGTGGCGGTATTCCACCAGGGTGAGATCCAGCAGATCGCCGCGCCGCGCACCCTTTACGAAGAACCGAAGAACACCTTCGTCGCCAACTTCATCGGCGAGAACAACCGCCTCAACGGCCGCTTGCACAGCCATACCGGCGAGCGCTGCGTGGTGGAGCTGGCGCGCGGCGAGAAGGTCGAGGCGCTGGCCGTGAATGTCGGCCAGATCGGCGGTCCGGTGACCCTGTCGGTGCGCCCGGAGCGCGTCAGCCTCAATGGCTCTAGCGAAAGCTGCGTCAACCGCTTCTCTGGGCGCGTGGCCGAATTCATCTACCTGGGCGACCACGTGCGCGTGCGCCTGGAAGTCTGCGGCAAGGCCGATTTTTTTGTGAAACAACCGATTGCCGAGCTGGACCCAGCCCTGGCGGTCGGCGACGTGGTACCGATTGGCTGGCAAGTCGAGCACGTTCGCGCACTCGACCCACTTCTAGAGGCGAATTGATCGCCCCCTGGCTTCACCAACCCTGCACGTGGAGAGAACAACAATGTTGAGATCCCTGAAGTATTCCGCCCTGGCTTTGGGCTTGATGGGCGCGACACAGGCCATGGCAGGCCCGGACCTGACGGTCGTGTCCTTTGGCGGCGCGAACAAGGCGGCCCAGGTCAAGGCCTTCTACGCCCCGTGGGAAAGCGCGGGCAACGGCAAGATCATCGCTGGCGAGTACAACGGTGAAATGGCCAAGGTCAAAGCCATGGTCGACACCAAGAGCGTGTCCTGGGACCTGGTGGAAGTGGAGTCGCCGGAATTGTCTCGTGGCTGCGATGAGGACATGTTCGAACCGCTGGACCCGAAACTGTTCGGCAACAGCGCCGACTACGTGAAGGGTGCTATCCAGCCGTGCGGTGTGGGTTTCTTCGTGTGGTCGACTGTGCTCGCCTATAACGCCGACAAGTTGGCCAGCGCACCGACCAGTTGGGCGGATTTCTGGGACACCAAGAAATTCCCCGGCAAGCGCGGCCTGCGCAAAGGCGCCAAGTACACCCTGGAATTCGCACTGATGGCCGACGGCGTCGCGCCGAAGGACGTGTACAAAGTGCTGGCCGGCAAAGATGGCCAGGACCGAGCGTTCAAGAAACTCGACGAACTCAAGCCATCGATCCAGTGGTGGGAAGCGGGCGCACAGCCGCCGCAATACCTGGCTTCGGGCGACGTGGTGATGAGCTCGGCCTACAACGGCCGCATCGCCGCCGTGCAAAAAGAAAGCAACCTGAAAGTGGTGTGGAACGGCGGCATCTACGACTTCGACGCGTGGGCGATTCCTAAAGGCCTGGCGAAAGACCGCGCCGAAGCGGCGAAGAAATTCATCGCCTTCTCGGTGCAGCCACAGCAGCAGAAGACCTACTCGGAAAACATCGCCTACGGCCCGGCCAACACCCAGGCCGTGCCGTTGCTGGCCAAGGACATCCTCAAGGACATGCCGACCACCCCGGAAAACATCGCCAACCAGGTGCAGATCGACGTGAGCTTCTGGGCGGATAACGGTGAGCAGTTGGAGCAGCGCTTCAACTCGTGGGCTGCCAAGTAACCAGCAAGCCCGCTCCCACAGGGGATCTGCTGTGTTGGGCAGATTGCATTCATTTTCATCATCGGAGTTTGCCATGGCTATCGCCATTCCTGGCCCCACCCTCAAGCAGCGCCTGGCGCGTGCCGAGCGGCTCAATCGCTGGAAGGCCCAGGCCTTGATTGCGCCGCTGGTGCTGTTTTTGCTGCTGGTGTTCCTGGTGCCGATTGTTGCGCTGCTGTTCAAAAGCGTCGGCAACCCCGAAGTGGTGGGCGGTTTGCCGCGTACCGTGGTGGCGGTGACGGCCTGGGATGGCCGGGGTTTGCCGGGCGAATCGGTATACCAGGCCCTCAGTGAGGACTTGGGCGAGGCCCGTCAAAACCAGACCTTGGGCGATCTGTCCAAACGCTTGAACATGGAGCTGGCCGGCTACCGCAGCCTGCTGACCAAAACCGCGCGGGCGCTGCCCTTCAGCGAAACGCCCGCCTCCTATAAAGATGCGTTGGAAAGCCTTGATGAACGCTGGGGTGACCCGGCGTACTGGCAGGCGATCCGGCGCAATACCAGCAGTCTTACCCCGTTCTATCTGCTGGCGGCCGTCGATCACCGCATCGATGACCTCGGTGAAGTGGCGCCGGCCACGCCGGACCAGGCGATTTACCTGGACATCTTCGCCCGGACCTTCTGGATGGGCCTGGTGATCACGGCGATCTGTCTGCTGTTGGCCTATCCGCTGGCGTACCTGCTGGCCAACCTGCCAGCCCGCAAAAGCAACCTGCTGATGATCCTGGTGTTGCTGCCGTTCTGGACCTCGATCCTGGTGCGAGTCGCCGCGTGGATCGTGCTGCTGCAATCCGGCGGCCTGATTAACAGCGCACTGCTGGGCATGGGCCTGATCGATAAGCCGCTGGAGTTGGTGTTCAACCGGACCGGCGTCTACATCTCCATGGTGCACATCTTGCTGCCGTTCATGATCCTGCCGATCTACAGCGTGATGAAGGGGATTTCACCCACCTACATGCGCGCGGCGATTTCACTGGGCTGTCACCCGTTTACCAGTTTCTGGCGCGTGTACTTCCCGCAGACCTACGCCGGTGTCGGAGCCGGTTGCCTGTTGGTGTTCATCCTGGCGATTGGTTACTACATCACCCCGGCGCTGCTGGGCAGCCCGAACGACCAGATGGTCAGCTACTTCGTGGCGTTCTACACCAACACCAGCATCAACTGGGGCATGGCCACGGCACTGGGCGGCTTGTTGCTGCTGGCCACGGTGGTGCTGTACCTGATCTATAACCGGTTGGTAGGCGCCAGCCGCCTGCGCCTGAGCTGAGGAGACCTTGCGATGCTGAGCCCTTATATGTCGCCCGTCGAACGGGTGTGGTTCTACAGTTTGCGGATTCTCTGCGGCTTGATCCTGTTGTTTTTGATTCTGCCGGTGCTGGTGATCATCCCGCTGTCGTTCAACAGCGGCAGTTTCCTGGTGTACCCGTTGCAAGGTTTTTCGCTGCATTGGTACCAGGACTTCTTTGCCTCCGCAGAGTGGATGCGGGCGCTGAAGAACAGCATCATCGTTGCCCCGGCGGCCACGGTGCTGGCGATGGTATTCGGCACCTTGGCGGCGATTGGCCTGACTCGCGGCAACTTCCCTGGCAAGGCGCTGGTCATGGCGCTGGTGATTTCACCGATGGTGGTGCCGGTGGTGATCATTGGCGTGGCCAGTTACTTGTTTTTTGCGCCGCTGGGCCTGGGCAATAGCTTCTTCTCGCTGATCGTAGTGCATGCAGTGCTGGGTGTGCCGTTTGTGATCATCACCGTGTCGGCCACATTGCAGGGTTTCAATCACAACCTGGTGCGGGCGGCGGCCAGCCTGGGTGCTTCGCCACTGACCGCATTCCGCCGGGTGACCTTGCCGTTGATTTCGCCGGGGGTGATTTCCGGGGCGCTGTTTGCGTTCGCAACGTCGTTTGATGAAGTGGTGGTGACGCTGTTCCTCGCCGGCCCCGAGCAAGCCACGCTGCCACGTCAGATGTTCAGCGGCATTCGCGAAAACCTCAGCCCGACGATTGCGGCCGCGGCAACCCTGCTGATTGCGTTCTCGGTGTTGCTGTTGCTGACCTTGGAATGGCTGCGCGGCCGCAGCGAGAAACTGCGCACCGCCCAGGTGTAACGACCATTCGCCCGATGAATGGCTGACAACACGCCATAGGGAGCTACTCTTGTGCCAGCCCATCACTTAATAAGAGGCCGCGCACATGAGTACTTCCTCATTCAAGATCGCCCACAAACTGCTGACCGGCGCTGGCGCCATCGAACAACTGGCCTCTGAGCTCACACGCCTGGATGTGGACAACCCGCTGATCGTCACCGATGCCGCGTTGGTCAAGTCCGGCACCGTGGCGTTGGCGCTCGAACACCTGGGCGAGCGCACCTACGAGATTTTTGACCGGGTGTTACCCGACCCGGAAATCGCCATCGTCGAAGACTGCATGCGCGTCTACCGCGAGGGCGGGCACGACGGCCTGATTGGCGTGGGTGGCGGCAGCGCCATCGACATTGCGAAAAGTGTTGCGGCGTATGCCGGCTACCACGGCGCGCTGGCGGATTTGTTCGGCGTCGACCAGGTGCCGCGCAAGGGCCCGCCGCTGATCGCGATCCCCACCACCGCCGGCACCGGCTCGGAGGTGACCAATGTGGCGATTCTCTCCGACAAGGCCGCGCAGCTGAAAAAGGGCATTGTCAGCGACTACCTGCTGCCGGATGTCGCGTTGATCAGCCCGCAAATGACCCTGACCTGCCCGCGCAGCGTGACCGCCGCCAGTGGCGTGGACGCGCTGGTACATGCCATCGAATCCTACCTGTCGCTGAACGCCTCGCCGATCACCGACGCCTTGGCTATCGGTGCCATCAAGTTGATCGCCAGTGCGCTGCCCAAGGCCTACGCCAACCCGGCCAACCTGCAGGCCCGCGACGATATGGCCACCGCCAGCCTGATGGCCGGCATGGCGTTCGGCAATGCCGGGGTCGGCGCGGTGCACGCGTTGGCGTATCCGTTGGGTGGGCGTTTCAATATCGCCCATGGTGTGAGCAATGCGCTGTTGCTGCCCTATGTGATGCACTGGAACAAGCTGGCCTGCGTGGAGCGCATGCAGGAGATTGCCCAGGCCATGGGCGTGAATATCACCGGCCTGAGCGTCAACGATGCCGCCGACCAGGCCGTGGAGGCGATGACGCGATTGTGCGCCGCCGTCGAGATCCCGGCAGGGCTGCACAGTTTCGGGGTTCCCGAAGATGCAATCCCCGCCATGGCCGTTGAGGCGGCGGGCATTGAGCGGCTGATGCGCAACAATCCGCGCAAGCTCAGCGCGGCCGATATCGAGAAAATCTACCGGGCCGCTTACTAACCGTTGAGTTAGGTCACGGTGCGCGCGGCAAAGCATGAGGTATACAATGCGCGCCATCGTGATTTAGCTCAAAAAGGTGCGTCATGCAGCCCTTCGTTATTGCTCCATCGATTCTCTCCGCCGACTTCGCCCGCCTGGGTGAGGAAGTGGACAAGGTATTGGCCGCCGGTGCCGACTTCGTGCACTTCGACGTCATGGACAACCACTACGTGCCCAACCTGACCATCGGCCCGATGGTCTGCGCCGCGCTGCGCAAGTACGGCATCACTGCCCCGATCGATGCGCACCTGATGGTCAGCCCGGTGGATCGCATCATCGGCGACTTCGTCGACGCCGGCGCCACCTACATCACCTTCCACCCGGAAGCCTCGCTGCACGTCGACCGCACCTTGCAGTTGATCCACGAAGGCGGTTGCAAGGCGGGCCTGGTGTTCAACCCGGCTACTCCGCTGAGTGTGCTTGAGTACGTGATGGACAAGGTCGACATGATCCTGTTGATGAGCGTCAACCCAGGCTTCGGCGGCCAGAAGTTCATCCCCGGCACGCTGAACAAGCTGCGTGAAGCCCGTGCGCTGATCGATGCGTCCGGCCGTGACATCCGCCTGGAAATCGACGGTGGGGTCAACGTCAACAATATCCGTGAAATCGCCGCCGCTGGCGCTGACACCTTTGTGGCCGGCTCGGCGATCTTCAACGCGCCGGACTACCAGGAAGTCATCGACAAGATGCGTGCCGAGCTGGCGCTGGCGCGTCCATGAGCGGCTTTGAGCAGCTGTTCCCCGGCAAATTGCCACGGCTGGTGATGTTCGATCTGGACGGCACCTTGATCGACTCGGTGCCTGACCTGGCGGCGGCGGTGGACGACATGCTGCTCAAGCTGGGGCGCAAGCCGGCCGGGATCGAGTCGGTGCGCGAATGGGTCGGTAACGGCGTGCAGATGCTGGTGCGCCGGGCCTTGGCCAACAACATTGATGCCGAAGGCGTGGATGATGTGGAGGCCGAGCATGCCCTGGAACTGTTCAACGCCGCCTATGAAGACGGCCATGAACTGACCGTGGTTTACCCTGGCGTGCGTGACACGCTCAAGTGGCTGAGCAAGCAGGGTGTGGAAATGGCCCTGATCACCAACAAGCCGGAGCGCTTTGTCGCGCCGCTGTTGGACCAGATGAAAATCGGCCGGTATTTCCGCTGGATCATTGGTGGCGACACCCTTCCGCAGAAAAAGCCCGACCCGGCGGCGCTGTTTTTCGTGATGAAAATGGCCAATATCCCGGCCTCGCAGTCGTTGTTTGTCGGCGATTCGCGCAGTGATGTGCTGGCGGCAAAGGCGGCGGGCGTGCAGTGCGTGGCCCTCAGTTACGGCTATAACCATGGTCGGCCAATCGCCGAAGAGTCGCCTTCATTGGTGATTGATGACCTGCGCCTGTTAATCCCCGGTTGCTTGGGAGCTGGCGCTGAGATAACGTTGCCCGATACCGATCCGTCCCCTTCTGGAAATTCCATCGTGGTGGTCACTCGCAAACTCTGGATGAAAGTCATCAAGGCCCTGGCCCGCTGGCGTTGGCGCGCCTGACTGATCCTGGCCGCACTCTGCGGCGCGTTTGCATACCTGACTGTTAGACCCTCAAGCCACGAGGCATATCATGACCCGCGAAGAATTCCTGCGTTTGGCCGCTGCCGGCTATAACCGCATCCCCCTGGCCTGCGAAACCCTGGCCGACTTCGACACGCCGCTGTCGATCTACCTCAAACTGGCCGACGAGCCCAATTCCTACCTGCTCGAGTCCGTACAGGGCGGCGAGAAGTGGGGGCGTTATTCGATCATCGGCCTGCCGTGCCGTACGGTGCTGCGGGTACACGACCATCATGTGAGCATTACCCATGATGGCGTCGAGATCGAAAGCCACGACGTAGACGATCCGCTGGCGTTCGTCGAAGCGTTCAAAGCGCGCTACAACGTGCCGACCATTGCTGGCCTGCCGCGTTTCAATGGCGGCCTGGTGGGTTACTTCGGTTATGACTGCGTGCGTTATGTGGAAAAACGCTTGGGCAAATGCCCGAACCCGGATCCGCTGGGCGTGCCGGACATTCTGTTGATGGTTTCCGATGCCGTAGTGGTGTTCGACAACCTCGCCGGCAAGATGCACGCGATTGTGCTCGCCGACCCATCCCAGGCGGACGCGTTCGAACAAGGCCGCGCCAGCCTCGAAGCCCTGTTGGAAAAACTGCGCCAGCCGATCACCCCGCGTCGCGGCCTGGACCTCAGCCGTCCACCGGCCGCCGACCCGGTGTTCCGCTCCAGCTTCACCCAGGATGACTACGAGCGCGCCGTCGACACCATCAAGGAATATATCCTCGCCGGTGACTGCATGCAGGTGGTGCCGTCGCAACGTATGTCCATTGACTTCAAGGCCGCGCCAATCGATCTGTACCGCGCCCTGCGATGCTTCAACCCGACGCCGTACATGTACTTCTTCAACTTTGGTGACTTCCACGTGGTGGGCAGTTCGCCGGAAGTGTTGGTGCGCGTCGAAGACAACCTGATCACCGTGCGCCCGATTGCGGGTACCCGCCCACGTGGTGCGACCGAAGAGGCTGACCTGGCGCTCGAAGAAGACCTGCTGAGCGACGACAAGGAAATCGCCGAGCACCTGATGCTCATCGACCTGGGCCGCAACGACACCGGGCGTGTCTCGGAAATCGGTTCGGTGAAACTCACCGAGAAGATGGTCATCGAGCGTTATTCGAATGTGATGCACATTGTGTCCAACGTCACCGGCGAGCTGAAGGCCGGCCTGACGGCGATGGACGCACTGCGCGCGATTCTGCCGGCGGGCACCTTGTCAGGTGCGCCGAAGATCCGCGCGATGGAAATCATCGACGAGCTGGAGCCGGTCAAGCGTGGTGTCTACGGCGGTGCCGTGGGTTACTTCGCCTGGAACGGCAACATGGACACGGCCATTGCGATCCGCACGGCCGTGATCAAGGACGGGGAACTGCACGTGCAGGCCGGTGGCGGGATCGTCGCCGACTCGGTGCCGGCCCTCGAATGGGAAGAAACCCTGAACAAGCGCCGCGCGATGTTCCGCGCCGTTGCGCTGGCTGAACAGACCCCCAATTCCTGAGGTTTCCCCCATGTTGCTGATGATTGATAACTACGACTCCTTTACCTACAACGTTGTGCAGTACCTGGGTGAGCTGGGTGCCGAGGTCAAGGTGGTGCGCAACGACGAACTGACCGTGGCCGAAATCGCCGCCCTGAACCCGGAGCGCATCGTGGTTTCGCCAGGCCCGTGCACGCCGACCGAGGCAGGCATTTCCCTCGAAGCCATCCAGTATTTCGCAGGCAAGCTGCCGATCCTGGGCGTGTGCCTGGGCCACCAATCCATCGGCCAGGCCTTTGGTGGTGACGTGGTGCGTGCGCGCCAGGTGATGCACGGCAAAACCAGCCCGGTGTTCCATAAAGATGCAGGCGTGTTTCATGGCCTCAATCTGCCGGTGACCGTGACCCGCTATCACTCGCTGGTGGTCAAGCGCGAAACCCTGCCGGACTGCCTGGAGCTGACCGCCTGGACCCAGCTGGAAGACGGCTCCGTCGATGAGATCATGGGCCTGCGCCACAAGACACTGAATATCGAAGGGGTGCAATTTCACCCCGAGTCGATCCTGACCGAGCAGGGCTACGAGCTGTTCGCCAACTTTCTCAAGCAGAGCGGCGGCACGCGCTAAGGACTTTCCATGGATATCAAGACTGCCCTGAGCCGTATCGTCGGCCACCTGGACCTGAGCACCGCTGAAATGAGCGATGTGATGCGCGAAATCATGACCGGTCAATGCACCGACGCGCAGATCGGCGCGTTCATGATGGCCATGCGCATGAAGAGCGAGAGCATCGACGAGATCGTCGGCGCCGTGTCGGTGATGCGCGAGCTGGCGGACAAAGTCGAACTCAAGACCCTCGACGGCGTGGTCGATGTGGTCGGCACCGGTGGTGACGGTGCGAACATCTTCAACGTGTCGACGGCCTCTTCCTTTGTGGTCGCGGCGGCGGGCTGCACTGTGGCCAAGCACGGTAACCGCGCGGTGTCCGGCAAGAGCGGCAGCGCCGACTTGCTGGAGGCGGCCGGGATCTACCTGAACCTGACGCCGGTACAAGTGGCGCGCTGCATCGACAGCGTCGGTATTGGCTTCATGTTTGCCCAATCCCACCATGGTGCGATGAAGCACGCCGCCGGCCCGCGCAAGGACCTCGGCCTGCGCACCCTGTTCAACATGCTCGGCCCGCTTACGAATCCGGCCGGTGTGAAACACCAGGTAGTGGGCGTGTTCAGCCAAGCGCTGTGCCGACCGTTGGCCGAAGTACTGCAACGCCTGGGCAGCAAACATGTGCTGGTGGTGCATTCCAAGGACGGCCTGGACGAATTCAGCCTGGCGGCACCGACCTTTGTGGCGGAGCTGAAGAATGACCAGGTCACCGAGTATTGGGTCGAGCCGGAAGACCTGGGCATGAAGAGCCAGAGCCTGCACGGCCTGGCGGTGGAAAGCCCGGCTGCCTCCCTGGAGTTGATTCGCGATGCCCTGGGGCGTCGCAAGACCGAGAACGGTCAAAAAGCTGCCGAGATGATAGTGTTGAATGCGGGTGCTGCGCTGTATGCGGCCGACCACGCCTATAGTCTTAAAGAAGGTGTCGCCTTGGCCCACGATGCGCTGCACACCGGTCTGGCTCGCGAAAAGCTCGAAGAGCTGGGAGCATTCACCGCGGTATTCAAGATGGAGAATGAAGGATGAGTGTGCCGACCGTTCTGGAAAAGATCCTGGCCCGCAAGGCCGAAGAAGTGGCTGAGCGTCGTGCCCGCGTGAGCCTGGCCGAGCTGGAAGCCCAGGCGAAGGTCGCCGATGCACCGCGTGGCTTTGCCAATGCGTTGATCGCCCAGGCCAAGCTCAAGCAGCCGGCCGTCATTGCTGAAATCAAGAAAGCTTCGCCGAGCAAGGGCGTGATTCGCGAGATTTTCATTCCTGAAGAGATCGCCAAGAGCTATGAGAAGGGCGGTGCGACCTGCCTGTCCGTACTGACTGATATCGACTATTTCCAGGGTTCCGACCTGTTCCTGCAGCAGGCCCGCGCCGCGTGCAAGTTGCCGGTGATCCGCAAGGATTTCATGGTCGACCCGTATCAGATCGTTGAAGCCCGTGCCCTCGGCGCCGATTGTGTGCTGTTGATCGTCTCCGCCCTGGATGACGTGAAGATGGCGGAACTGGCGGCCGTGGCGAAAAGCGTTGGCCTGGATGTGCTGGTAGAAGTGCACGACGGTGACGAACTGGAACGTGCCCTCAAAACCCTCGACACACCGCTGGTGGGGGTCAACAACCGTAACCTGCACACCTTCGAAGTCAGCCTGGAAAACACCCTCGACCTGCTGCCGCGCATTCCGCGTGACCGTTTGGTGATTACCGAGAGTGGCATCGTCAACCGTGCCGATGTGGAGCTGATGGAGATCAGTGGGGTGTATTCGTTCCTGGTGGGCGAAACTTTCATGCGTGCCGAGAGCCCGGGGGCTGAATTGCAGCGCCTGTTCTTCCCGGAGCGTGGCGTGGCGGTCAGCGGTTCGACCCTGGATTGATGATGACTCAGCCGGTGGCGATGACTGTCGAAGCAGGGCTTGCCGCCGAACAAGACCTGTTGGCGGCGGTTTGCGCGGGTGAGCGGGAATATGGGTTGCTGTTCTGGCAACCCAGCGACCAAGCCTTGGTCATGCCGCGTCGTTTGAGCCGCTTGCCGGCTTTTGAGACCGCCAGCCAAGTCTCTGCCGACGCCGGTTGGCCAGTACTGCTGCGCGAAACCGGTGGTGAACCGGTGCCGCAGTCGAGTGCCACAGTCAACATCGCCCTGGTCTACGCACCGCCACGCAGTGAAGGCGACCAGAACCGTATCGAAACGGGTTACTTGCGTTTGTGCCAACCGATCTGCGATTTGCTGATCGAGTTGGGAGGCGATGCGTCCGTCGGTGAAATCGACGGCGCGTTTTGCGACGGCCGCTACAACGTCAACCTCAACGGCCGCAAAATGGTCGGCACCGCCCAGCGCTGGCGGCAAAGTGGCGGCCGCCCGGTGGGGTTGGTGCACGGTGCGCTATTGCTGGAAAACGATCGCGAAGAGCTGATCGCGGCGGTCAATCGCTTCAATGAAGCCTGCGGCCTCGACCAGCGGGTGCGCGCCGACAGCCACATTGCCCTGCACGAAGCCTTCCCCGCGCCGGATGCGATCAGCCGGCTGGACGCCCGGTACCGCAAAATGCTGGCCAGCTTCCTGCCGGTTTAGCGGGTGCCGAACACCACCATCGTCTTGCCTTTGACGTGTACCAGGTTGCGCTCTTCCAGGTCCTTGAGCACGCGACCGACCATCTCCCGTGAACAGCCGACAATGCGTCCGATTTCCTGGCGTGTGACCTTGATCTGCATGCCGTCGGGGTGCGTCATGGCGTCCGGCTGCTTGCACAAATCCAGCAGGCAACGGGCGACTCGTCCGGTTACATCAAAAAATGCCAGGTCGCCGACCTTGCGCGTGGTGTCGCGCAGACGCTGGGCAATCTGGCCGCTCAGGGCGTAAAGAATGTCGGGATCGTGCTGGGACAGTTCGCGGAACTTGGCGTAGCTGATCTCGGCCACATCACATTCGACCTTGGCGCGCACCCAGGCGCTGCGTTCCTGTTCCTTGCCGGCTTGTTCGAACAGCCCCAACTCCCCAAAAAAATCTCCGGTGTTCAGGTAGGCGATGATCATTTCGCGGCCGTCTTCATCCTCGATCAAGATGGTGACCGAGCCTTTGATGATGAAGAACAGCGTTTCGGAGCGTTCACCCGCGCAGATGATGTTGTGCTTGGCCGGGTAGCGGCGTCGCTGGCAATGCATCAACAATTTGTCGAGATTCTTGATCTTGGGTATGGGAGTAAGGGCAACCATGGTTGTATCCCGAAAAGACTGCGCTAAATAGTTTGAGTTGTTGTATTCATCGGGTATCGGCACTGATACGCGCTGTATAAAGGGTGGCATTACGCCATCGATTTGGCGTCAGCTTAACAGACACATTCTGACTCGATTAGCCAATTTTCCGTGCAAACCCTGCTATTGATCGCTTTTGTTGGAAACGCTGACGCAGGCGGGCCCTGTGCTAAGCTGGCGACCCTTTTTTAGCAGTGGAGTCTGGGCGATGAAGGCACGCATCCAATGGGCGGGCGAAGCCATGTTCCTCGGTGAGTCGGGCAGTGGCCATGTGGTGGTCATGGATGGCCCGCCGGAAGCCGGTGGCCGTAACCTGGGCGTACGCCCGATGGAAATGCTCCTGCTGGGCGTAGGCGGTTGCAGCAATTTCGACGTGGTCAGCATCCTGAAAAAGTCCCGCCAGGCCGTGGAAAGCTGCGAAGCCTTCCTGGAAGCCGAGCGCGCCACTGAAGACCCCAAGGTGTTCACCAAGATCCACATGCATTTCGTGGTGAAGGGCCGGGCGCTGAAAGAAGCCCAGGTCAAGCGTGCTATCGAGCTGTCAGCCGAGAAGTATTGCTCGGCGTCGATCATGCTTGGCGCGGCCGGTGTGGCCATCACCCATGATTACGAAATCATCGAGTTGGGTTGATCGCTCAATCGGAAGGCAAAAAGAAAGGGCGCTGTGATAGCGCCCTTTTTTTCGGCTTAGATCCGATGCATTCAAATTCTATAGGTGCTTTTGGTCATGACTTTGGCCAAGAGACTCATGCCGAACCGCACCGGCGCGGGGAAGCGGAAACCGCCCGCATCCAACGCGCTTTCGGCGTGGTGTTCTTCATCGATGCGCATCTGTTCAAGAATTGCCCGGGACTTTTCGTCCTCGGCTGGCAGTTGTTCCAGATGCTCATCCAGGTGTTTGCACACTTGGTGTTCGGTGGCGGCGACAAAACCCAGGCTGACTTTGTCGCTGATCAGGCCGGCAGCAGCGCCAATCCCGAACGACAAACCATAAAACAGCGGGTTCAGCACGCTCGGGTGACTGCCCAGTTGGCGGATGCGTTGCTCGCACCAGGCCAGGTGGTCGATTTCTTCTTCGGCGGCGTGTTCCATGGCGGCACGGACCTGCGGCAGCTTGGCGGTCAGGGCCTGTCCCTGGTACAGCGCCTGGGCGCAGACTTCACCGGTATGGTTGATGCGCATCAGGCCGGCGACGTGGCGGGTCTCGGTCTCGCTCATCTGGGCGTCGGGCTGCACAATCGCGGGCGAAGGGCGGTACGGCTGGCCGCTGAACGGCAGCAGCGTGCGTATGGCCATGTCGGCTTGCAGCAACAGACGGTCAATCGGCGAGTAGTGACGTTGGGTAGTCATGCTGACCTCCGGGAAGAATCTCGGCGGCCAGTTTACCGCAAGAGAGGGGGAAGCGTTTGCCCTGCGTCAAGGGCATGGGGTCGCAGCCGGGGGCCGCGACCTTCGCCGAAAGGCTGATCAGCCCGGCGGCCAGTTCATCTGGCGCTGACCCAGCACATGCATATGGATGTGATAGACGGTCTGCCCACCTTTCGGATTGCAGTTCATCACTACCCGGAAACCTTCTTCACAGCCTTGTTCCACGGCCAGGCGCTGGGCGGTGAACAGAATATGACCGGCCAGGGCTTTATCTTCTTCGGTCAGGTCATTGAGGGTCGGGATGTGTTTCTTGGGAATGACCAGGAAATGCACAGGCGCCGCCGGGTGGATGTCCTTGAAGGCCAGGACTTGATCATCTTCGTAGATGATATCCGCGGGTATTTCTCTGTTGATGATCTTGGTGAACAGAGTATCCACAGCTGTTTCTCCATTATGAATGTGCAGGGTGAGTGTACTCAGCCAATCAACGTGGGCAATAGGCCTTGTTGATGGCGCCGGCGATCTTGCGGGTCAGCCAGCGTGGGCTGAAGCGCGGGCTGAAGGCGATCCAGCGGTTACGGCGGCCAGGGATGATGATGGCTTTGTTTTTATCCAGGGCGCGCACGGTGTAGAGCGCCACTTCTTCGGGGCTCATCAGCTGCTGGCTGCGGTCGAGCTTGGCTGTGTCCATTTGCGCGGTGCCAAAGAAGGCGGTGCGTGTAGGGCCGGGGCAGAGCACCGAGACCTTGATGCCGCAGGTTTTCAACTCCTCACGCAAGCCTTCGGAGAAGTGCAATACATAGGCTTTGCTGGCGTAGTACGTGCTCATCCACGGGCCGGGTTGGAACGCCGCGACGGAGGCAACATTGAGAATCTGCCCGCCGCCGTGCAGCGCCATGGTGTTACCGAGCGCGTGGCACATACGGGTCAGAGCGAGGATGTTGACCTCCATGAGGTCTTGTTCGGTCATCCAGTCCTGGGCCAGGAATGGTCCGCTGGTGCCGATACCGGCGCAGTTCACCAGCAGGTCGATCTGCCGCTCGCCTTCTTCAAGCTCCAGCAGGAACCCGGACAAACGCAGCGGCTCGCCCAGGTCGCAGGCCCGGAACAGCACCTCGACGCCAAAGCGTTGGGTCAACTCGATTGCAATGCTTTCCAACTGATCACGCTGGCGGGCCACCAGAATCAAGCTGCGGCCGCGACGGGCCAGGGCTTCGGCCATGGCCAGGCCGATGCCGCTGGAGGCGCCGGTGATCAGAGCGTAACGGGTCATGCCTTTCTCCATCGCAACGCCACCGCGCCTGTGACAAAGGCATCACAGGCCGGGGGGCGTTTCTTCACTGTTCTGGAGAGTCTACAGGTTCGCCCGCTTCGTCAGCACTCTGCGCTTCGTCTTCTTCGACGGTCGCGGCTTGGTCAGCGTCTTCATCGGAGGTGATGGAGCTGCTTTCGTAGCTGCTGTCCATGTTGGCTTCAAGCTGGTTCAGGTAGCCGTTCATGCCCAGGGTGACCACGATGGCAAGCATGACCGGGATAAACGCCAGCCACAGGGTGGCCAGGACTTTTACCGCCGTGGAGTTGCGTGGTGGTGGCGCGCCGTATTGGTTGGCGCCTGCGTTGCCCGGCAATACCAGCAGCAGGATCGGGAACACGCTGTTTACCAGCGGAACCAGGTTGAGGAAGTACAGCCAGCCCGACCAACCCAGGTCGTGCAGGCGCTGCACACCGATTTGCACACTGACCCAGACCAGCGCAACAAACAGCCCGAGGCCTAGCAGTACACCAAGAATGGTCCCCGCCGTTGGCGAAGCGGTGGCAACGGCAAAGCTGACGGTGCTGATGATGCCGCCCGCAACCAGCAGTGTGAGGGTCAACACCAGGGTCCAGGCGAGGTATCGCAGTCGACCGATGCGGCCGTGGATAGTGAACACCTTGAGGGTGGCGTATTCCGGCAGGTCATCACCCACGGCGGAACGTGGTGGTGCGTAAGGTGAAGCTGCAGGGCGCGAGAAGCTGCCAGAGTCAGTTTCGTGAGTTTCGTCCAGGCTGAAGGCCACAGGCTGTTCGGGTTCAATGCGCGCATCGACCCCGGCGTTTTTCAGTGCGGTGAGGTAGGTTTCCGCATCCGGGCGCGACAGGTCACGTTTGAGCGCGACCGGGCGACCGGTGAAGAGCTTCTCGATGGCTTCGACGTCACTCTTGAACAGCTCGGCCAGGTTCAGCTTGGCCGTGGTGCTTTCGACACCCGGGAGCAAGGCTCCATCAAACACAATCTTGAAACGGTTGTCGCTCATGCGGGCTTCCTTGTCACTTGATTCAGGGAGGTAGGGCAGGCCGGCTCAAGTGGCAGGCCTTGCGGTTGGGTCAGCGCGGCCAGCGCAATTGAGCGGCCTGTTCGCGGGCCTTGCGGTATTCGGCATCCAGACGGGCAACCAGTTCATCGACGCTGGGCAAATCATCAATCTCACCGACACCTTGGCCGGCTGACCATACAGTCTTCCACGCCTTGGCCTCGTCGCTCAACGGCTTGAGCTTGGAGCCGAAGTTGACTTCGCCTTTGCCTTGCAAGGCGGCGAGGTCGAAACCAGCGTTTTCCAGGCTCTGGCGCATAAAGCTGGCAGGCACGCCGGAGACAGCGGGAGTGTGCACGATGTCGGCGGCGCGCGATGTGAGCAGCATCTCCTTATACGCATCCGGGGCGTGGCTTTCGGTGGTGCCGATAAAACGTGTGCCGAAATAGGCCAGGTCGGCGCCGAGCAGTTGGGCCGCAAGTATCTCATGCCCGTGGTTGAGGCAGCCGGCCAGCAGCAGGGTTTTGTCGAAGAACTGGCGAATTTCGGCAATCAGCGAGAACGGGCTCCAGGTGCCAGCGTGGCCACCCGCGCCTGCCGCCACGGCGATAAGGCCATCGACGCCGGCTTCGGCAGCCTTCTCGGCATGGCGTCGGGTGGTGACGTCATGGAACACCAGGCCGCCGTAGCTGTGTACGGCGTCTACCAATTCCTTCACGGCGCCCAGGCTGGTAATGACGATCGGCACTTTGTGCTCGACGCAGATCGCCAGGTCCGCCTCCAACCGTGGGTTGCTGTGGTGCACGATCAGGTTGACGGCGTAGGGCGCGGGGTTATCCAACTGTGCCAGGCCCGCTTCGATTTCCTCCAGCCAGGCCTTGAATCCACTGCTTTCGCGTTGGTTGAGCGCCGGGAAACTCCCGACCACCCCATTGCGGCAGCACGCCAGGACCAGTTGCGGGTTGGAAATCAGGAACATCGGCGCCGCCACGACGGGCAGGCGCAGACGTTGTTCAAGCAGAGCGGGCAATGACATTGGAGGTACCCCGAGTAATTGAAATTAGAACGGTTTGACCACGACCAAAATTACGATAGCCAGCAATAGCAGAACGGGCACTTCATTGAACCAGCGATAAAAGACATGGCTGCGGGTGTTTTCGCCACGGGCGAAGCGTTTTACCTGCGCGCCGCACATGTGGTGGTAACCAATGAGCAGCACGACGAGGGTCAGCTTGGCGTGGATCCAGCCGCCCGAATGAAAGATGCTCGGGTTCAGGTAGATCAGCCAGCCGCCGAATATCAGCGCGGCAACCATCGCAGGCCCCATGATGCCGCGGTAGAGCTTGCGCTCCATGACGCTGAAACGCTCTTTGCTGACGGTGTCCTCGCTCTGGGCGTGGTAGACGAACAGGCGTGGCAGGTAGAACAGCCCGGCAAACCAGCAGACGATGCTGACGATATGGAAGGCTTTGACCCATAGATAAAGCATTTTTAGTTATTCCCAGGTTCACGGTAGCCGAGATAGTAGTGGCTCATGCGCCCGTACGTCACGTTGACGGTTGTCGCAGGACGATACGGCCCCTATTATCGACGGCTTTCCAGTGGGTTCGTTGAGGGCAGGTTTATGGTCAAGGTCGGTATCGTCGGCGGCACGGGTTACACCGGTGTCGAATTGCTGCGTCTGTTGGCACAGCATCCGCAAGCTGAGGTGGTGGTCATCACTTCCCGATCCGAGGCCGGGCTGGCCGTGGCCGATATGTACCCGAATCTGCGAGGCCACTACGACGGCCTGGCATTCAGCGTCCCGGACATCAAGACCCTGGGCGCCTGCGACGTGGTGTTCTTCGCCACCCCGCACGGCGTTGCCCACGCATTGGCCGGTGAACTGTTGGCGGCGGGCACCAAGGTGATCGATCTGTCGGCGGATTTCCGTCTGCAGGACGCTGATGAATGGGCCAAGTGGTACGGTCAGCCTCACGGTGCGCCGGAGCTGTTGGAAGAGGCGGTGTACGGCCTGCCGGAAGTCAATCGTGAGCAGATCAAGCAAGCGCGCCTGATTGCGGTGCCGGGTTGCTATCCGACCGCTACTCAGCTGGGTTTCCTGCCGTTGCTGGAAGCTGGGTTGGCGGATGCTTCGCGTTTGATCGCAGATTGCAAGTCGGGCGTCAGTGGCGCCGGTCGTGGTGCTGCCGTAGGGTCCCTGTACTCCGAGACGTCGGAAAGCATGAAGGCCTATGCAGTGAAAGGTCACCGTCACTTGCCGGAAATCCGCCAGGGGCTGCGTCGCGCGGCTGGCAAGGATGTGGGCCTGACGTTCGTGCCGCACCTGACGCCGATGATCCGCGGTATTCACTCGACGTTGTACGCAACCGTGGTTGATCGCTCGGTAGACCTGCAAGCGTTGTTTGAAAAGCGTTACGCCAACGAGCCGTTCGTCGACGTGATGCCTGCTGGTAGCCACCCGGAGACCCGCAGCGTACGCGGTGCCAATGTGTGCCGGATTGCTGTGCACCGTCCACAGGATGGCGACTTGGTGGTGGTGCTGTCGGTGATCGATAACCTGGTCAAGGGCGCGTCGGGCCAGGCGGTGCAGAACATGAACATCTTGTTTGGGCTGGATGAGAAGTTGGGCTTGTCGCATGCAGGCATGTTGCCATAAGCCTATAAAAATCGAACAAGGCGCCTCGCGTTAGTAGGCGCCTTTTTCAGCCGCCGCTCATAGTCTTTCACAACACTTCACGGGAACCTCTTTCCCGCCTTCGCCACTCATATTGTGCTGTTCTTCACTAACAACCATGGATTCGGTGATAGAGCATGGTGCTGATGATGTCTTTAAAAGACGCACTTGGCACTTGAGAGGCTAATATGCTGATTCGCAGTCACTCCCTACCTAATATTAATACCCATGAAACTGCTATTGATTTGTCGAAAGTTAAACTTTCAGACAATAGGCAGCAGGCGGGCGCCGCAGTGTTTTCCTATAACCCTTCCGGGACTAAAGGGGCCAATCTGGATGAGAATGAAAATGTCGTCGTAGCATCAGGATCTGTGCCGCGTGCGTTGAATAGTGTCCCCATTCGTTTGAAACCCAATCCTCTCTGGATCAACCCAGAGACCAGGCTTGCGTGTAAATACTCCCCGGTCAAGGTGCCTGAACCGGCCCATGAAGGCGTCAGCCAAAGCATGCGGACGGTGCTTCATAACCGAATCGAAACCTGTAGAACTCTTGCCGGGGAGCGGAGTTTCTCGGGGGATAACAGCAATTGGCTTTCCTTCATTAGAGGCCCTCAGTTAAAAGAGGCTCATTTCAATCAAGATACTGTTCCCGCGCTCGTCATCAGTGGCGGTAGCGCAAATAAGCTTGCGGCGGATTTGCGCAACGATTACAGCCTGGCATGGCACCCCAAGAATATGCGGGTTGGGTTGGATGGTCGTTCCGATCCGGTCTTTCTCATCGTCCATAAGTTGGATTACCCGACTTATACATCAGTATTGAGCGATGCATTGGAGTCTTATCCAAACCTGAGAATCATCGGTTGGGACGGTGGAAAGTTGACCGGGTTTGGCGCTGCGCGTGCTGCGGCGCTAGGGTTTGCTGACTCTTTACCATGGAAGCCTGAACGCTTAATGATGATTGATCAAGATGTGGTGACGACAGAGCAAACCAGGCATTCAAATCCTGCGGTACGCCGTAGAGTCGAAAACCTGCATCAAGCGACCAACCAGCCTGTAGTTGGATTCGGTGTCGGCTACCCGACACGACAAACGCCACCCCTCCCGTTTAGAGATACTGAGCAGCCGAAACCGTCGGATTGGGACGGGCCCGCCGAACAGTTTGTTTCCCTCCGCGCGCCTTATCGTAGGAATAGGGGCGATGGTATTTATGACCCCTATATGGTGGCGGGGGGCGAAGACATGCTCATGAGTAAAAAACTTGGCTTAAGCAAAGAGGGCCGTAATACAGCGCAGGTTCAGGAGAAAATTATAAAGAAAGAGCTCAAAGGTCCGCCGGACGTGCCTAACACTTATTGGAGCGAGGGGCGTGTCCAGACGTTAAAGGCGCTCTTTGAGGCGGAAAAAAACACGCTGGTCGCGTTCGAGGGAGAGAGCATGACGCTTGACAGTCTGATGTCAAAATTCGTAGTTAATGGGTGGGTTTCAGCTCACCCCAGCGTTGACTCGTATACAGCTGCTGCCTGCATCGTCGAGCGTATTATTTTGCGGCTGGCGTCAGAGTCACGGGTGTAATCGATGAATCAGCCGCTCATCTGGACTCACCCTGCATGGCGCCGGCCGGATCCTGTGTTGAGCATGAGCAGACCTGCCCTCAGGTGAGCCCCAAGTGCCTTTCGTGCCGATGATACGTTTGATATACCGTAACAATAGTTGACCGCTTTTCTAGGAGAAGCGGATAATGCCGCCATTACGCATATGGCGGCGGTACGCCGGGAGATTATCAGCATGAGCGTTGAATCCTTCACCCCCACGGCTTTGCAATTCACCCACGGTGCTGCGCACAAGGTGAAGAGCCTGGTCGATGAAGAGGGTAATGATCGCTTGAAGCTGCGCGTATTCGTTACGGGCGGCGGTTGTTCAGGGTTTCAGTACGGTTTTACCTTCGATGAAGATGTGGCCGATGATGACACCATCGTTGAGCGCGAGGGCGTGAGCCTGGTCGTGGATCCGATGAGCTTCCAATACCTGGCAGGTGCCGAGGTGGATTACCAGGAAGGTCTGGAAGGTTCGCGTTTCGTGATCAAGAACCCTAATGCCACCACGACCTGTGGTTGCGGGTCTTCGTTCTCGATCTGATCTGTAGCGCATACAAAAACGCCGCTTGGCTGTGATAGGCCAAGCGGCGTTTTGTTGTCCGGATATTTTAGGCGGGGTAGATCGCGCCCAGTACTCGAAGCCCGCGTGCGCCTGTGACGCTCGGGCGGTTGGCGGCAATGCCTTCAAGGCAGCAATGCGCCAGCCAGGCGAAGGCCATGGCTTCGACCCAGTCGGGGGCTACGCCGTAGGTGGCGGTGCTGCTGACGTGGGTTGACGGTAGTAGAGCGGCCAGGCGATTCATTAGTGTGGCGTTGTGAGCGCCGCCACCACATACCAGCAATGTTTCTGTCTGGGATTGGGCTGACTGTAGGGACTCAACGATCGTCAGCGCGGTCAGCTCAAGCAGCGTTGCCTGCACATTCTGAGGCTGAAATGCAGGCAAGTGGCCAAGGTGTTGGTGTAGCCATTGCAGGTTGAACACTTCGCGCCCAGTACTCTTTGGGCCTTTGGTCACGAAGAAGGGGTCGCTGAGCAGAGCGTTGAGCAACTGGGGCTCGACCTTGCCGCTGGCCGCCCACTGACCATCGCGATCAAAGTGTTCGCCGCGTTGTTGGTGAATCCACGCATCCAATAGGACGTTGCCCGGGCCGCAGTCGAAGCCGGCGACAGGCTTGCCAGTCTCGATCAGGCTGAGGTTGCTGAAACCTCCCACATTCAATACGGCACGGTTACCGGTGCGCTCACCAAACAGCGCTTCGTGGAATGCAGGCACCAGCGGGGCACCCTGACCACCGGCGGCCACATCGCGGCTGCGGAAGTCGCTGACCACGGTGATATTCGTCAGCTCGGTGAGCAAGGCCGGATTACCGACCTGTACGGTAAAACCCCGGGCAGGCTCATGGCGGATGGTCTGGCCATGGCTGCCTATCGCACGAATATCCTGCGGCTTGAGCTTTTGCTGATCGAGTAGAGCGTGAATACCTTGTGCGGCCAAGGTTACCCATTTCTGTTGGGCAATGGCTGAGCGGGCGATTTCATCCTGCCCGCTTGCGCACAGAGCGAGCAGCTCGGCGCGCAGGGTATCCGGCATTGGGATGTAGTGCGTGGCGATCAACTTGATCGCCGAGTCTTGCTCGATCAAGGCAATGTCCAGGCCATCAAGGCTGGTCCCGGACATCACGCCTATATAGAGAGGCATACCTTAACGCTTCGCCGAAGCCAGCAGGGTGGAGCGCTCTTGATCCATGCGCGCCATCAAGGGCTGGCTTTGTTGCATGAAGCGGGCGCGCTCGGCCTTGGCGATCGGGTCGGCCATCGGCAGCTTCTGGCCCAGTGGGTCGACGTGGACGCCATTGACCTGGAACTCATAGTGCAAGTGCGGGCCAGTGGACAGGCCGGTAGTACCGATATAGCCGATCACCTGCCCTTGCTTCACAGTGCCGCCGGTTTGCACGCCCTTGGCGAAGCCTTGCATGTGGCCGTACAGCGTACGGTAGGTATTGCCGTGCTGGATGATCACAGTATTGCCGTAGCCGCCGCGACGACCGGCCAACAGTACCTTGCCGTCGCCGGCAGCCTTGATTGGCGTGCCACGCGGGGCAGCATAGTCCACACCTTTGTGGGCGCGGATTTTGTTCAGAATTGGATGCTTGCGACCCATGGAGAAACGCGAGCTAATACGAGCGAAGTCCACCGGGGTGCGGATAAAGGCCTTGCGCATGCTATTGCCATCGGCGGTGTAGTAGCTGCTGTTGCCTTGTTTATTGGTGTAACGCACGGCGGTGTAGGTTTTGCCGCGGTTGGTGAAGCGCGCGGAGAGGATATTGCCAGTGCCGACGACTTTGCCGTTGGCGACTTTCTGCTCGTAGATTACGTCGAATTCGTCGCCTTGGCGGATGTCCTGAGCGAAGTCGATGTCGTAGCCGAACACGCTGGCCATGTCCATGGTCATGCTGTGGGACAGGCCGGCGCGGGCTGCGGATTGTGACAGCGAGCTGTTGATAACGCCGTGTACGTAGGCGGAGCGCATCACGGGTTTGGTGGTGATGCGGTTGAAGGCAAAGCCCTTGGCACCTTTGGTCAGGGTGATGCTTTCGAGGTCGCTGACATTGCTGTGCAGGTTGTGCAACTGACCATCAGGTGTCAGTTCGAATTCAAGTTTCTGACCGTGTTTGAGCTGGGTAAATTGCTTGGCTTGCTTGTCGCTGGCCAGTACTTCATTGACGGTGGCAGCAGGCAGGCCGACTTTCTCAAACAGGGTCGACAATGTGTCGCCCTTGGCCACGATCACTTCGCGGTGTTGGGGGCTCTTGGCGGCATCGGCGACCGGCGCAGACGGCTCTTGGGCGGCTTGCTGGGTATCTTCCGAGCTGCTTTCTATCTGGGCAAAAGGCGATTCGGTCGGTGCATTTGTGGCTTGTTGCGCGTCGGAAGCGTCTTGATCTTGTGTCAGTTGTTCAACTGGACTTTCCAGGTCAAGGCTCAGGGATGTTCGTTTGGCTTCTACGTCACTGGAAGGGAATACCAGGAGTGCCAGGCTGAGAAGGGCGGCGATACCACTTGCGGCGAGCAGGTGGGTCTTCGGGTAAAGCGGCGGCGCTTTAGACGGTTCAGTGGTCATAGGTAATTTGACTTTGAAGATGAAATGGAAAAGATGAATGACATGATGAAGATGAAATAACTGTATAAAATATAACCAAATCATCTGTGGCGCAAGCTCGCGAACGCTGGGCTTGCTGAACGGTGTCCGTTCGCAGGGCAAAACTTGTAATTAGTCCCTGATCTTGTATGGTTGGTTCCCTTTTGAATCTGAGCCTTGCGGGTCTGTTATGAAGTCGGTTGAAGAGCAGCTAGCGCTGATAAAACGTGGTGCGGAAGAACTGTTGGTTGAAGCTGAGCTGATCGAAAAGCTCAAGCGCGGCCAGCCCCTACGTATTAAGGCTGGCTTTGATCCGACTGCGCCGGATCTGCACCTGGGCCATACCGTGCTTATTAATAAGCTGCGCCAGTTCCAGGAGCTGGGGCATCAGGTCATCTTCCTTATAGGTGACTTCACCGGGATGATCGGCGATCCGAGCGGCAAGAGCGCGACGCGTCCGCCGCTGACGCGTGAGCAGGTGCTCGATAACGCCGAGACCTACAAGACCCAGGTGTTCAAGATTCTCGATCCGGCCAAGACTGAAGTTGCATTCAACTCTACTTGGATGGACAAGATGGGGCCGGCGGACTTCATTCGCCTGACCTCTCAGTACACCGTTGCGCGCATGCTTGAGCGTGATGATTTTGATAAGCGCTACTCCACCAATCAGCCGATCGCCATTCATGAGTTCCTTTATCCGCTGGTTCAGGGTTACGACTCGGTAGCGTTGCGTGCGGACGTTGAGTTGGGTGGCACCGATCAGAAATTCAACCTTTTGATGGGGCGTGAGCTACAGCGCGCGTATGGGCAGGAAGCGCAGTGCATCCTCACCATGCCGTTGTTGGAAGGGTTGGATGGCGTCAAGAAGATGTCCAAGTCCCTAGGCAACTATGTCGGTATCCAGGAAGCGCCGGGTGTGATGTACGGCAAGCTTGTTTCGATTCCTGATGCACTGATGTGGCGTTACTTCGAGTTGTTGAGCTTCCGCTCGATGGATGAGATCAATGCGCTGCGTGCTGAAGTAGAGGCGGGTGCGAATCCGCGGGATGTGAAGATCAAGCTGGCCGAAGAGATTGTTGCGCGTTTCCATGGTGAAGAGGCTGCTGCCAATGCTCACCGTGCTGCGGGCAATCGCATGAAGGATGGCGAGCTGCCGGATGATCTGCCGGAGATTGAGCTGTCTGCTGCCGAGGCGATGCCCATCGCGGCTGTGCTTAATAAGGCAGGCCTGGTCAAGAACTCTGCGGTTGCGCGTGACCTCCTGGGTTCCGGTGGTGTGCGTATAGATGGTGAGGTTGTGGATCGCACCTTTATATATGAGCTGGGTGCTACCCATGTTTGTCAGGCTGGCAAGAAGGCCTTTGCACGTATCACGCTCAAATCCGAATAAAACTGAAATTAGGTGTTGACGGCGAATTGTAACTGTCTATAATTCGCCCCACTTCCGGCGCAGTCGAAACGGAAAACTCTTTGGTAAACAATGAGTTATGTAGGTTTCGGCAGCAGGTTGCTTCAGTTCATCGAAGCCAAAAGGAAGTTGAAAAAGAGGTGTTGACAGCAGCGTGTAACGCTGTAGAATTCGCCTCCCGCTGACGAGAGATCTGAAGCGCAAGTGGTTGAAGTTGTTGAAGAAATCTTCGAAAGCTTCTGAAAATAATCACTTGACAGCAAATGAGGCTGCTGTAGAATGCGCACCTCGGT